>CAYHBX010000001.1:0-63759 GCA_964355005.1 uncultured Candidatus Saccharibacteria bacterium
ACCCTTCTTGAGGAAGGGCTCGGGCTTCAACTTGGAGACGTCGGTGATGCGGCGGGCGGGGCCGCGCTCAATGAGCTTCCAGCCGTCCTGCGCCTTGTCGAACTTGAAGGGCGCGGGAGTGATAACCTTGCTCGTACTGACCTCGCCGATTCGGGCAATTTCCTGATCGATCTGGTCACAGAACCGCTGAAGGCCGGCGACCTGCTCGCCCACCTCGGAGCGCAACTTTTCCAGATTGCTCTTATGCGCTTGCTTGGCTCCGGACAGCCGGTTTTCCAGCTCCACGATCTTGGCCTCATCATCCTTAGACTTCTGTTCATCTCTCACGGCTAGCCTCCTGAATTGGGTTGTTTTTACGCTCTTTTACCACACGGTAAAATGAGTTTTGGAACTGTTGGAAGCGTAGCATAATTGAGCCTATCTTGTCAACCCCTCTTTAAAAACCCTAGAACTTTCAACTTTGAACTAAAACATCCGCCTAAGCGGATGTTTTTAATATCTCCTCCACCGCCATTCTTTCATTCCACGGAATTTTCTGGCCTCGCGCGACATGGATCCAATCTTCGCTTCCCTTGCCGGTCATTACCACCACATCTCCTTTCTTGGCGAACGAAATCGCCTTGGCGATCGCCTCCCGCCTATCCAAAATTTTCAGGAATTCTTTCCCGCCGGACTCCGGTCGGGAAAAGCCCGTCGCAATTTCATTGATAATTGATTCCGGGCTTTCATCATAAGGATCTTCGTTGGTTAAAACCACCTTCTCGCAGTACTCCGAAGCGATCTTTCCCATCGCCGGCCGCTTCCATTTGTCCCGCCCGCCACCCGCCGCTCCCAAGACACAGATCAGCTTGCTTCTGGCTCCGGTCATTGAATTCCGGGCGGTTCCGTAAACTTTTTCCAAACTATCAGGGGTGTGCGCGTAATCGATCAGCACCGAAAACGGCTCACGCTGAATGTATTCCAGCCGTCCCGGCACGCCTTTGAAATCCTCAAAAGTTTTTTTGATCACCGGCCAACCGATGCCCTGCGTATAAACGAAAGCGGTGGCGCCGGCGGCATTTTCCAAATTAAAATTACTCGCCAGCCAGTCGCCCATTGATTCCAAGCCGCCCCCGAGCTCCCGCCGGATAAAGGCTTCACGGCTAAAATAAATAACCTCGGTATTCCGGTCGGCCGCGGCCGCGAAATGATCGGCGGATTTATCCGCTTCGTTGATGAAAAAATATTTTTTAGCTTTTTTAGAATATTCCGCCACATCCTCAAAGAAAGAAACTTTGGCCTGCCGGTATTTTTCAAAAGAACCATGAGCTTCTATGTGTTCGGGATGGACATTCGTCAGAACGGCGGCGTCAAAATCAATGAACCGATGGCGGTGCTGGAGCACGCCCTGCGAGGTAACCTCTATCAGCGCGTATTGGCATCCGGCCCGAGCCGCCCGCCAAAGCAGGCGCTGCAGAACAAACCGGCCGGGCATTGACATACCGGTAGAATTTTTAGTCGTCTGATCGCCAACCTTAAAACGCACCGAAGAAACTAGCGCGGTCTTTTTCCCCGCTGATTCCAGGGCTGCGTTGATCAGTTCCAGCGTAGTAGATTTCCCTTTGGTTCCCGTAACTCCCAAAACAAACATTTTCCTGGACGGAAAACCGTAAATGACCGCTCCCGCCCAGGCAAGTATAAAATGATAAATGCTTTTTAGAAAATTCATGAATTATGAATAGCGAATTAAGAATTATTGGAAACGGCGCGTGTGCCGGTTTTATACATTATTCATTATTCGTCATTCATTATTCAACCTTGGATTTCTTTAACGCTTCCTTCAATCTCTCCTTAAATCCTTGCGTCTCAGGACTGATCTTGGCGATCGCGCCTTTAGCCTGCGCGCGGTTGTAGCCAAGACTGATCAAAGTCTCCTCCAATTCCACGTCCGACTCCATTAAATTCAGCGTTTTCGCTGACGCTTCTTTGCTTGCCCCATCCAGCTTGCCTTTCAAGTCCAAAACTACCCGCTCGGCGGTTTTTTTACCGATGCCGGAAGCTTTTGTTAATAGCTCAACCTTGCCGGCATTGATCGCGGCCACCAATTGATCGGGCGGCGCCACTCCCAGAATAGACAAAGCGGTTTTCGGGCCGATGCCGTTAACTGTATTTAATTTTTCAAACAAGTATAATTCAAACTCCGTTAAAAAACCGAACAGCTCAAACGGAGAATTCTCGCGGCTGTATAAACAGCAAAAAAATTTGATATTGTCGGCGCTTTGCGGTAAACTTTCGGCGGTTTTAGCCGATACCAATACCTTAAACCCGATACCGGCCGCTTCCACGATCGCGTAATTATCCCGTCGTCCCACCAACTTACCGCTCAAACTATAGATCATACATTTATTATATAGCGGTATCGTGGTAAACTCTAAACCCTAAATACTAAACTCTAAACAAATCTCAAATGGAGAAACAAATTCGAAAGTTCGACCTGGAAGAAAGGACATACAATTTTGCTGAAAAAGTGAAATTTTATATCCTTGGATTACCAAAAAATACAACTAATATAGAATACGGGAAACAACTTGCCAGATCTTCCGGTTCAGTAGCCGCGAACTACATCGAAGCCAATGAGTCATTTAGTAAAAAGGATTTTTTAATGAGGGTGAAAATTTGCCGCAAAGAAGTCAAAGAATCACGCATGTGGCTTAAACTTACGGACTCAAATACCGAGACGACCAAACAAACATTAATCCAAGAGGCGACAGAATTGATGAAAATATTTGGCTCAATAATAGAAAAAGTGAAGTAATGTTTGGATTTCGTGTTTTCGAAGTTTTGAGTTTATTTAGGATTTAGAGCTTAGAATTTAGGATTTATATTAATATATGTTTAAACTCGTATCCCATTTCACGCCTAAAGGAGATCAACTCAAAGCGATCGATGAACTGGTCGCCGGTTTGGAGTCCGGCAAACAGCACCAGACCCTTTTGGGCGTTACGGGTTCCGGAAAAACCTTTACAATGGCTTCGGTTATAGAAAAAGCCGGCCTGCCGACACTGATCATATCGCCCAACAAGATCCTGGCCGCCCAGCTTTATCAGGAATTTAAACAATTCTTCCCGAACAGCGCCGTCCACTATTTCGTTTCTTATTACGATTATTACCAACCCGAAGCGTATATTCCGCAGACTAAAACTTATATTCAAAAAGACGCCCGCATCAACGCCGAGATAGACAAATTGCGCCATTCCGCCATTCAAGCGGTGCTGGGAAGAAAAGACGCGATTGTTATCGCTTCGGTTTCTTGCATCTACGGCGTCGGCGATCCGAACGAATACCAAAATGCCCGCTTGGAACTAAAAATCGGACAGATCATTGATCCAAAAGACCTGACCCGTCATTTGAACCTTCTGCAATACGAGAGAAATGCCGAAGCGCCGCTGTTGGGACAATTTTCCATCGGCAAAGAAAAAACCCGCGTCCACTTGGTTACCGGTGAAGTTGTTGAAATTATTTTTGAAAAAAGAAAAATTAAATCCATCTCCCGAATTGATCCCAAAACCCCATTGGCTAAACCCTATACCCTATCCACTGTATCCATCTACCCCGCCAAATTCTGGGTTACCCCCCAGCATAAAATGAACCTGGCGCTCCGCAATATCAAAACCGAACTTGATGACCGAATAGAGCAACTGCAATCGGCCAATAAATTTGAGGCCGCGAACCGTCTGGAGAAAAAAACAAATTTTGACATTGAAATGCTGAAGAAGAAGGGATACGTGAACGGCGTAGAAAATTATTCCCGCCATTTGAGCTTCCGCCAGCCCGGCGAACCGCCAACAACGCTGATCGATTATTTCCCGAAACCATTCCTGTTATTTCTAGATGAATCACATATCGCGGTTCCGCAATTGAACGCCATGCAAGAAAGCGATCGCCGCCGGAAGATGAACTTGATCAACTACGGTTTCCGTCTGCCATCAGCGCTGGACAACCGCCCGCTGACATTCGCCGAATTCAACTCCAAGATCGGCCAATCTGTTTTCGTATCCGCCACCCCCGGACCATATGAAATGGAAAAAGGCGGCATCGTAGAACAGCTGGTCCGCCCGACCGGAATCTTGGACCCGGAGATCCAGATCCGCCCCGCGAAAAACCAAGTCCAACATCTGCTCGGCGAGATCCGGAACCGAATATCAAAAAATGAACGCGTGCTGGCTTTGACGCTGACCAAACGTTCCGCCGAGGACCTGACCGAATATCTTTTGGAGCAGGGAATTAAAACAAAATATCTCCACTCGGAAATCAAAACCCTGGAACGCCCAAAGGTTCTGCAGGCACTCCGCCGGGGAGATATAGATGTAGTGGTGGGAATTAATCTGCTACGCGAAGGACTAGACCTTCCGGAGGTCAGTTTGGTAGCGATCCTGGATGCCGACCGCGAAGGCTTCCTGCGTAATTACCGCGGTTTGATCCAGATGGCCGGCCGCGCCGCCCGCTCGATCAATGGAAAAGTTATTTTTTACGCCGACTTCCTGACAGATTCTATCAAGAAAACAATGCTGGAAACTCTACGCCGCCGGAAAGTCCAGCAAAAATTCAACAAAAAAATGGGCGTTCGCCCAACTGCCATAAACAAACCACTCACCGAAGAAATGTTCGCCGACTCCGCGAAAGAGGTCTAACCCATCACCCCGAATTGGCCGGCGGTCGTCATTACGAGTAGTGCGAAGCCCTGCTTGCCGGCAGGCAGGCAGGAATCTTACATTTTAGAGTTATTGTAAGATCGCCGCGGTTTTTAACCCCGCGATGACGGACATTTTGTGATTTATGGTTTTGTTTTTTGAACATTGTTTAGGATTTAGAGTTTAGAATTTAGGATTTGAAGGAAAGTGTGAGACTCGTGATTACTCCGACAAAAAACCCGCGCATCTCTGCGCGGGCACTACCTACTTTTTCTTGCTGAACTCGGCGCGGACCATGTCCACGATCCGGCCGAATTCCATTTCCGTGCAGCGGTGGCTCTCCAGAGCCAGTCCCAGCTCACTGATCGTGAGCTCGAGGCCGCGATCGATGTCCACCGAGAGGGTGATCCCCTCGCGAAGCATCATCGCCGTCCGCGTCCGATTGCCGTCCGGCTTGGCAGTCGCCAGCCGGTCGGCCGCCCGGGTCAGAATCTCCATCTCCTCCCCGGGTCCGGTGAAGAACACCTGCTCGGCGTCCCCGAAGATCGGGAACTCAAGCATCCGGAGAAGCGGACGACCTTCGGCTGTTCTCCGGATCTGAAACTCCGGTCCTCTCCCGGAACCGTACGCCCGGAAGATCCGGGTGATGGCATCTCGGGGCGACATCTCGCTGACCGCCGGCCGGCCATAAAACACTTCGCCATCCCGGCTGGACACGACGGAACTGCGGGTGACCTGAATCATGGCTTTCTCCTTTTCTGCGAGGTTATGAAGTTGTTAAACTGCAATATAATTATAGCATAGTTTTGGCTATTTTGTCAAGTCCAGCCAACAAAAACCCCCGGTTTGACCCGGGGGCACTACCTACTTCTTGTCGGGACGAGTCAGGCGATCCAACTCGTCCATCCCCTCATCCATCGCGCAATCGGCGGCAGACTCGGACTCCTTCTTCGGAGCGGCCGCCTTGTCCAGATCGTCGAGGCGCGCCAACGCCTCCTTCGCTCTCTTCTGGACTTCCGACCCATAAACCGCGTAGTCGGGGTACTGAACCAGCGATCCCAGAATTCCCCGAATGTCATCAGACCCCAGAACGGCGCCTTCGAAAGCCTTCCGGGCGACGAATTCCGCCCCGGAAGACTTCAGCATCCGGGCCAGCTTCCGGAACGGGATCAGGTCGGAATAATGCTTCCGCCTCCGCGTCGACTGCTGCCCGCCGCCGTCCTTCTTCTTGCCCTTCTTCTCTTTCCGGACCTGCGAGCGATCATAGCTCATCTTGCATCTCCTCTTAAATCGGGGTTTCCTCAAAGAACGAAATGGCGCCATGCCATTTTCTAAGAGCCATTATAGCGCAGTTTGTATTAAAAGTCAAGTAGAGATAAAATTACATCTATGCTCGGAGTAGCCACAAAAAAGGACCATTTTCTGGTATCCATCGTCGGATTACTTTTTGGCATCCTTTCTTTGCCGATCCTCGAGAACATAAAGCCGCCCCAATGGGAGCTCACTTTTTTGAGCGCCGCCGTGGTTATCGCCGGATTTTTTATTTTCGCCAATTTCTCAATGTGGGTCGCCGGCTTGATCGGCCTTCGTTCTCCGGCGCTTTTCCAATTCGCCAAATATGGAGCGGCCGGAGCATTAAGCGCGTTCATCGATCTGGGCATCCTGAATCTTTTTAGTTTAATTTTCAAAATTTACTCCGGACCGGCAATTCTCGTTTTCAACGCCATTTCATTTCTGGTCGCCACCACCAATGCTTACTTTTGGAACAAGTTTTGGGCCTTCAAAAAGGATGGGGACAGACCAAACGTAAAGGAATACGCCAAATTCATCTGCGTTACTCTGACCGGACTTGCCATCAACACGGCGATCGTATTTTTTATGACCACCGTAGTCGGCGCTCCCGAGGGAGTATCGGAGCCAGTCTGGGAAAATGTGGCAAAATTCAGCGCTGTTATACCTAACGTGATGTGGAACTTCGTCGGTTACAAGTTTTTCATTTTTAAATCCTGATTTTATTGCCCAAATCCTAAACAATGGCTGGATCGCAAATTCTAAAGTTTAAAACATTGGAGTATTGGAATTTTGGATTTATTCAGAGTTTAGAAATTAGAGTTTAGGATTTAAAATCCACCGTAGCTCTTGCATTTATCCGCGACCTGCTTTAATATACTACGATTGCTTGCGTAAATTTGTCTTTTAATTTACTATTGTCCTATCGTTGATTGTCGGATGTTAGTCGTCGGCTCCGACGCTGCTGGTCGGAGAGCCGACCCCTGACGTCGACTTCGTTCGTCAACTAAAAGCATGCCAATAACCCATTCAGCTAAAAAAGCGCTCCGCCAAACCATTACCCACCGGGAACGGAATGTTGGGCGTAAAAAAGATCTAAGGACTGCCATCAAAAACTACAAAAAAACTCCGACCGCGGAGCTGTTATCTGTTGTATTTAAGAAATTGGATAAGGCCGCGAAAGTCCACTTGATCCCGAAAAATACCGCCTCCCGCCTGAAATCCCGCCTCTCAAAACTATCGGCGGCCAAGCGCTAGGTCTAATAGGACTTCCTCATATTCAAGCTTTCCGGATTTGATGGCGACGTCATAGTCGGCCATCTTTTTTTTATCCGCCGAAAGAGATGCGAAAACATTGAAGATCTTGGCCGGATCATCAAAAGCCATCAGCCTCTCCAAGATCGGCAGACTGGCTGCCGGAGAACCGGCCCGTTGCAGGCGATTTAATGTTGAGAAAAAGTCGTGCTCCCAAAATACAGACTGCGGATCGCCGCCAAGAGAAATTTTTTCCAATTCATTGATTAGCCCCCAGGTATCCGTCCGATAGCGCGCCACCAGTGGCCGCCATTCCTGCTCGGACAACTTAACGTTCCTTTTTTCCGCTTCCTGCTTCGCGTAGATAAGAAATTTATCCGGCTCCAGATCGTTAAAGTCTCGTTTGATCACATCGCCGTCGCCGAGCGCGGAAACCGATTTCGGCAAAGCTTTATCCGCGACCACCACTAAACTTATATTTCCGGATTTGCCGACGATCTTCAAAACCCCATTCAAATCCTTTGGCTCGACTTCTTCGGGCGAATAGATTATCCCAAGCTTGAAGCTATCAAAAAGCGATTGAGTAGCAACAAATTCTTTTATCTCGTTTAACTCCTCGCCGCGCGACAGGTCAAAGCGCCGCAAATTCAAAGCGGAATGTTTATCGGTAAACTTTTTTATAACTTCCTGAAGATTTTTGGACCGCCGATAGGCATCAAGCCCACAAAGATAGATCAGCATACAAATGAATTATGAATGATGAATAACGAATTATGCAAAGCCGAATTTCTAGCTTAATTCATAATTCTTTATTCGTAATTCAAGCTTTCTGGCACTTCGGGCAGAAATGCGCCGAACGGTCGCCGATCTTTTTTCGAACTATCTTCGCGCCACATCTTGGGCAGGGCTCACCCTCACGGCCATAAACGCTTCTGTATTCAGTGTAGCCACCCTTCTCGCCGGCGGTGTCACGGAAATCACTGGTAGAGGTGCCTCGTAATTTCAAAGCCATTTTTAAAACTTTACGCATTGCTTCCCACAACCTCTTTAACTCACTGACCGTCAAACTATCCGCCCGCCTAAACGGGTGGATTCGGGCTTTCCACAAAATATCATCCGAATAGATATTCCCTATCCCGGCAATCACCTCCGGATCCATTAAAACCTGTTTTATTTTCCTCTTTTCCTTTTTTATTAAACTTACGAACTCATCAACTGTTAAACTCTTATCCAGCGCATCCGGCCCAAGATTCACCAACTCCGGCAAATTTTCTATCACTTCTTTCGGTCCCGAAATTATCTTGGCGAATTTCCGCAGATCGGAAAACCCAAGCATTTCCCCATTATCCAAATAGAAGATCAGATGAATGTATTTATTGTAGGGATCCTCTACGACCGCTTTCGGTTCTATCGGCACTACCTGACACTTGATACCTGACGCCTGACACTTAATGTCCCACTTCCCCACCAAAAGATGCCCTGTCATTTTCAGGTGCGCCAAAAGCATCTTTCCGTGAGTGAGATAAATTAAAATATTTTTCGCCCGCCGTCTCACCTCAACAAATTTTTCTCCCTTCACGAAATCTTCAAAAGCTGCGACATGCTTATGCGCGATTTTATTACGCGACTGATCCAGCGGATCTTTGATCATTTTCGGCCAATCAAACCAGACGCCAACAATACGGCGGCCGATAATCTTTTTATTCAAGTCATTAACGACCGTTTGGACTTCCGGTAATTCAGGCACGGTTTTTACAACTCACTCCAAGATTTTCCTACCGCCGAATCGACTTTTAATTCTACGTTCTGTAATTTATATGCGCCTTCCATGACTTTTTTTATCTCCGGAACAACTTCTGCCACAATTTTGTCATCCACCTCAAAGATCAATTCATCGTGAATAGATAGAAGCGGCCGGACCTTATCGCCCCATTTTTGTTTTTTAGCCAACTGCTCAACTTTGATCATCGCCAACTTGATAATGTCGGCCGCCAACCCTTGAATCGGCATGTTGGTTGCTACCCGCTCGGCCTCGGAAGAAAAACGGCGGTTCGGGTGATTAATGCCGGGCACCATACGGCGCCGGCCGTTCAAATTTTCCACATAACCCAGCTTTTTCGCCCGCCGGATCATGTCTTCCTGCCAAACCTTCACGGAAGAAAAATCGGAAAAATATTCCTCGATGAATTTCTTAGCTTCGGCGGTAGAAATTCCGCCGGTCTGCGCGAAAGCATTCGGACCCATTCCATAGATCACGCCAAAATTTAAAGTCTTCGCCAAACCGCGCATTTCAGAGGTCACCTTTTCTATCGGCACGTTAAAAACATTAGAAGCGGTCAGTTTGTGAATATCGATCCCTTTCTTAAAAGCCCCGATCATTGCCGGATCTCCGGCCACGGAAGCCAGCACCCGCAATTCTATCTGTGAATAATCTAACGAAACTAAACTATTGCCTTGGTCGGCAATAAAAGCGTGGCGGACCTTTTTCCCCCAGTCTCCCGCGGTGGGAATGTTCTGCAAATTCGGATCCCTTGAACTTAACCGCCCGGTTCCGGTGCCGGTTTGGAGAAAAGTCGTATGTACCCGACCATTTTTATCCGCCAGCTCCTGCAAAGGTTTGATATAAGTAGACTGCAATTTATAAAGTTCCCGGTATTTCAGCATCGGCGGCACGATCGGGTGGCGGTCTTTAATAAAATTCAGAGTCTCGGCATCAGTGGAGTAGGCGCCGGTTTTCTTTTTCAGAATCCCGGCCGGATCTATCTGCAATTTTTCAAATAAAATTTCGGAAAGCTGCTTCGGGGAGTTCAGATTAAATTCACTGCCGGCTTTTTTATAAACATCCTTCACTAACCGATTTATTTCTTCACTCAACTCCCCATCTAGCCGCGCTAAATAATCACAATCAACCTTGATTCCGGTTTCATGCATCTCTTCCAAAATTTCCACCAATGGCAATTCAATATTCCGGTAGATTATGTCCAGGCCGTTATTTTCCAGCCTCTGCTCAAGTTGCGCCAAATTATCCGGCAACGCCTGATGTTTATCCGGATCCAGCAGCCATTGAGCCAATTCAATTTTTTTCGCCTCGCTGATCATTATTATTTTCCCAGCCGTTCAACCAAGCTCTTGAAGCCAAGAGATTGGAAGAATTTTTGCAAAACTTCTTTGTTGAGGGGTGACGCCTTCAATTCTTCCAGATCTTTTATTTCCATCGGGGCGTCGCGGCGCATTGTTGCCAGCCGCTTGGAAGCGAGCGCGATGTCTTTTTGGCCTTCCAGTTTTTTGGCGGCCGATTTCTGCGTGAGAATCGCGATATTTTCAAAAACTTCCTCCAAAGTTTTAAACTCTTTTAATAAATCGGCGGCGGTCTTCGGACCAATCCCCATGACTCCCGGAATGTTATCAGAAACGTCACCCACTAAACCTTTATAATCCGGAAGTTGGGCTGGTTTCAAACCATAACGTTCAATGACCGCTTTTTCGTCATAAATTTTGGTTTCGGTGATTCCGGTTTTGAAAATTTCCGCCACCACTTTTTCATTTTCTACCAACTGGAGATTATCCAAATCACCGGAAAGTATGACGATTTTTAGACCGGTTTCTTTTTTATACCGTTCGGTAATGGTCGCGATAATGTCATCCGCCTCAAAGCCGGCGACGGACAAAGTTTTAATGCCAAATTTTTTAAAAACCTCCGGCATCAAAATGATCTGGCTGACCAATTCATTAGCGGTCGGCGGACGCTGGGCTTTATATTCTTTGTATTCCTGCTCGCGAAAAGTCGGCTCGGGCCGATCCAACGCGGCTACCGCGTAATCCGGAGGGACTCGTCCTGAGCCTGTCGAAGGATTCAAAATCTTCAGCAACACGCCGCAAAGTCCGTACAGGGCATTTGTCGGCTGTCCCGCCGGTCCGGTGAATGGCGGCAAGGCGTGGAAAAACCGATGGATTAGCGCGCTGGCGTCAATAAGCAATAATACGCTCTGTTTCTTTTGCTCCATGAGAGAAGTTTAACCAAATAGTGTCTTTCGGCAAAATTTTTTTTATTTTATCGGCCCATTCAACAAGCACAATGTTAAATGGCGAATGGATAATGGAAGAAAAATCTAAAACATCCAGCTCTCCGATGTCATCTATTCTATAAGCGTCAACGTGATATAAAAGTTTAAAGTTTAAAGTTGCAAGTTTGTAATTTCGAAAAATCAAAAAGGTCGGGCTGAGAAGATGCCGTTTGATCCCTAACGCCTTCGCGAACCCCTGCGCAAAAGCCGTTTTGCCGGCTCCAAGATCGCCGACTAAAGCTATTACCCGAGCGTGTTTCTGATGCGGGCCGGATTTTAAAATATCGGCAGCAATTTTTTTTGCCAATTTGTGGGTATCGGCAAGTTTTTTGGAAATAAGTTTCATCCCTCACACAACAAAGAGTTTAGTAATTCTCTCTCTGTTCTTTTAAATAAGTTTATACTCTGCATAAACCGGCCATCGACTTTTCTGGAATTGCTGCCACGCTCTTTGTTGTGTGAGGGATTCATCTCTTGAGTCTGGCAAAAATCCGAGTATATTAAAAGTGTTCTTTAAAGGAGCGGAATATGACAGCAACTGTTTGGAATCTGGGTTGGGTAATATTCAGTTTTACCGCGGCTATCTTTATTCTGTACGCCGTGGAAGCGCGCAGACGAAAAAAACGGAAAGAAGAGCTCGAAAGGCAATCGTCCGGTTATCGTTTGACGGAACGAGCCGCCGAATACCGATTACTCTGGTCCAAACAAATACTCGCCGCGATCGACGCCCGATGCAAAGAGATCCTTCAAAAAGCCGGCGCCGATACCATCGACGAACAAGTTATCCAGCAAGCAATTCTCGAAGTGGCCCACAACGAATGGGTCAAGCTAAGCAATCGACGTTAGATCAAAAACCCGCGGGAACGCGGGTTTTTTATTTCATCAAAGAGTCCGGCAAAGAAATTCCTAAGTGCCTATAAGCATCCGCCGTCACTACCCGGCCGGCGGGAGTGCGCGCCAAAAGGCCAATGCTCATTAAATAAGGCTCGTACACGTCTTCCACGTTGCCACGGTCGTCGTTCAGCGCCGCAGCCAAAGTAGCCGCCCCCACCGGTCCGCCATTAAATTTCTTGATAATAGTTTCCAGCAAACGCCGGTCCTGCGGCTCAAGACCAAGTTTATCAACTTCCAGCATCTCCAAGGTCTTATTCGCTACATCCGCGCTTATGATCCCGGAAGAACGCACATCGGAATAATCCCGAACCCTTTTTAATAATCGATTAGCGACCCGTGGAGTAAAGCGGGAGGCGCCGGAAATAATTTTTACGGCCTCGGAGGCAATGTCCAAATTCAAAACTCTCGCTGAACGCTTAACAATCTCTTCAATATCGGGCGTTTCATAATAATCCAATTTAAAAGAAGCGCCGAAACGCGAACGAAGCGGACCGGAAAGCAAACTCGGCCGGGTTGTGGCGGCGATCAGAGTAAAAGGGGGCAAGTCCAAAGCCAGCATCCGTGCCGCCGGTCCCTTCCCGACGATCAAATGCAATTTGCGGGCCTCCATTGCCGGATACAAAACTTCTTCAATTGATTTATTTAATCGATGCGCCTCATCTATGAAAAGAACATCGTTCCTCTCCAAATTGGTAAGAACGGCGGCCAGATCCCCCATTTTCTCCAGCGCCGGCCCGGAAGTAATTTTTATATTGGAGCTAAGTTCTTTGGCAACCAAATGCGCGAGCGTAGTTTTCCCAAGCCCGGCTTGTCCGTAGAACAATAAATGATCGCAGGCCTCTCCCCGCTTTTTTGCCGCTTCCAAAATGATCTTCAGATTATTTTTGACTTTTTCCTGCCCGATATACTCGTTCCAACCCGATGGGCGCAGCAAAGAATCAATGGTCAGCTCCTCAGCCGGCAATTTTTCCTCAATACTTCCTTCCATTATTTAATTTAACCACCAAAAACCCCCCAACAACAGGGGCTTGACTGGTTTTCGCGTTACTTATAATATTTCCCTTTGAGTGCTTTAGGGGGGTTGACACGGAAGCATAACTATGCTAGAATGCACTCGTTTAAGTACATTGATCTGTGGGCGGGAACTTTTCTTAGCATATCGGATAGTTTGGCTCCGGCTGAATTACTCCTCGGAAAAATTCTAATCTTTTCTAAATTTATTTAGAAAAGCCTTTACATATTTCTCGGCTTGCCGAGATTTGCCCACAGATCAATTTACTGAAACCAAGCGATGAATCGCTTGAAGCTCCAAACTCTAATATCTAAGCTCTAAATAAGTTCAAAATTCTAATGTTCTAAACTTTAGAATTTGTTATTTAGATATTGTTTAGGGTTTAGAATTTAGGATTTAGAATTTGAAATTTTCCTACCAACGCAGAGGCCCCGTCACGCCCTCCACTTCATCAAAAGTCGTAATGCCGGATAAAGTTTTCAAAACTCCGTCCTGTTGCATAGTGACCATTCCTTGTTTGATGGCATAACGCTGGATCACCGCCTCCCCGGTCGCCGGAGAGATCATTTCCTCCAATCCTTCGTCTACCAGCAATAACTCCATTACCGCGATCCGGCCCCGATAACCGATGCCGGAGCATTTTACGCACCCTTTCGGTTTAAATAATTTAGGCTTCTCGTATTCTGCCCGATTCACCCTTTTGGGTAGCCCGGTGAAAAAATGTTTAAGCCTCGCCTCCAAATCGGCGGAAACTTTATCCTCAATTTTACAATTCTCGCACAATTTCCGGACCAACCTCTGCGCGATCACTAGACTCAAAGCAGGCCCCAAGCTGGCCGGTTTTACTCCTAAGTCCATAAATCTGGGTACCGCGCCGGCGGCGGAATTGGCATGTAAAGTTGAAAACACTAAGTGACCGGTAAGGGCCGCTTGGATAGCAATATCGCCGGTTTCTTTGTCGCGGACCTCACCCACTAAAATAACATCAGGGTCTTGTCGCATAATGGAGCGCAATCCGGACGCGAAATCATATCCGGCATCCTGGTCAACTTGGGTCTGCTCAACGCCCTGCAGGTGATACTCGATCGGGTCTTCAATAGTGATCATTTTGATCCCGCCGGAAAGTTTACTTAAAAGAAAAGCGTACAGAGTGGTGGTTTTTCCGGAACCCGTCGGACCGGTGTTGAGGATCATGCCATTCGGCTGTTTCAATTGATCCCGGATGATATCCAGATCGTCATTGCGCAAACCCAATTGTTCCAAGGTAAGCCGGATAGCCGCCGGGTCTAAGATACGCATCACGATGGTTTCGCCATATTCCGACGGGATAATAGAAACGCGCATTTCAATATCCGCTTCATCAAGCCGAATGGTGAACCGTCCGTCCTGCGGAACATTAGTAACGTTAAGTTTTAAATTAGAAAGTAATTTGATCCGGGAAACAACCAATTTATAGATATTCAAAGGAAGACCGCTTAAAACTTCCTGCAGGGCGCCGTCAATCCTATATCGCAGGCGGGTTCCTTTTTCTTCGGCCTCAAAGTGAATATCAGAAACGCGGTTATTCAACGCTCCCGCTAGCACTACTTCCAAGATCTGCCCGGTCGGCAAAGTTTTAAAATCAAAATTAAGAACCGCTTTTTTGACTTTCTCCAGATCGGTCAATTGCTGACGCAATTCTTTCAAACGAGTTTCTTCAATATCAACTTTTCCAGTGATCCCCTCCACGCTAGAAACTATGAATTTATAAAATTCCCACACATGAACAAGCCCGCTAAAAGAAGCAATGAATATCTTTGCCTGCTTACCCTCGGAGGCAAGTCTTTTAATCAGCTCGTCCACGCCCTTCGCCCGTGGATCATAAATGGCCAGCGCTATTTCTTTTTCTTTTGATTGGAAGGGGGCAAGCCGGAGGCGGCGCGCTTCTTCCTCTTTTACGAACTTAAGAGACTCGATTTGAATCGGAGCGGTCGCCAAACTGAGGTAGGGGTAACCGGTCATTCCGGCTCTATTTTGAGCATCCCGTTCTTCAGCCTCCCGCCTTATTTTAACCAGTTGATCGTCTAAACTTTTAACCGCTTGTAGCATTATTTTTATTCTAACACACCACTTAACCAGCCCTTGACAAAATAGGCTTAGCCGTGCTAGAATACCCCAGTTAGAAGTTAGCCGCACTTTCACAAAAACCCCCAAACAAGGAGGTCAGAAATGCGAAAATTCCTGTGGATCCTGCTGTTGGTGCCCCTGCCTCTGTTGTCCGGCTGTTCTCTGACCGCCAAGATCGGCAATTGGTCGATCTGGTCGGCAACGGCAACCAACGTTACTGTTGTCAACAACACCGAAAATTTGTATTTCGATCTGATTCTGAATGGGAAAAAGGTGCGCCCGGACTTAATTCCGCCCGGTAGCCATGGAACTTTCGGGCTTCGAAATTTTACCGATCAACACAAAGGGTACGGCTTGGTGATCAAAGCTTACGACGGCTCCGGCAATGTTGTCGGAGTGACAACCGAGGAATTCACTCTGGGTTCGTACCAAGCAAGCAATCACACTCTGGTGCTGGACTCAACCGACTTCTCAAAAAGGAGGTGAGCTGTGTTACATGAAAACGGATGGGCGCTCGTCGTGAACCCCAAAAATTCCAGTCTTGTTTTCCGACTGGACCCCAATGCCCCGACGGACGCGAGAATCATCGAGGCCGCCGAGGCGATGAAAAAAGAGGGGCGCGACCAGTCAGAGATCGACCAGGAAATCGTCCGACTGATTCACGAGGCCTACCCCGGCTAACTGGGAGAAACCGAGAACCCGTAAGTAGCAAGTGGCCGGGGGGCCCCGCACCTAATTGGAGGTGACAAATTTCTCACCGCGCGTAGGTGCGGGGTAGACTCCACCGGCAGACGGGCGGGAGGGTGGCCCCGCACACTCAAAGTGTGCGGGGTAAACTCCATCGGCAGACTTGCCCCGTCACTAAATTTGCTGCCGCCAGGATGGCGAAATCGGCAAACGCGCCGGGCTTAAAATCCGGTGGCCTAATAAGCCTTGTGGGTTCGACTCCTACTCCTGGCATAAGCCAGCACAGCAAATTTTAGTGCGGGGCGCACAGGATTTAAAATCCGGTGTCCCTAGGGACGTGTGGGTTCAACTCCCACCCCTTCCATCGGCCGAGTGGTCCCCGCACCTAATGTTGGGTGCGGGACAGGCTCCATTGGCAGGCGCGGCGGATTCAAAATCCGTTGAGCGAAAGCTCGTGTGGGTTCGACTCCCACCTCGGCCATGTTCTTCCGGGGAAAACCCCGGAAGATTTCCTTCAACGATCCTTTCGGGAGACAGAAGATGGCAACGGAAACCGTACATGACACAGTCACGTTGGTCGGGAACTCTGAATTGGAAGTAGCGGGCAATGGAACCGGAGTAGGAACAAGACAGCTCTCCGGCACGATCAAGGAAATGATTGCGGATTTCATGCGAAGCGAAGTAGCGAAAAAAGATGGCTTCAGGATCCTCTCTATCGCCCAAAGTCAGTCATACAATCCCCGCAAGAACGTGGCCGACGTAACAATCACGATCGCTTTTTCCTTCTTCGGTGAGCAATCAGAGCGACCGAGTCAGCGATTCGACCCGAAAAAGATTGAGGAGTCGTCAAAGTTCTCCTCGAGGGCACCCGCGGTTCGCCAGCCGGAAGTTCCGGTGGCTCACAGCGCAATGCCGGACCGCGCCTCGAGCGTCCCGCAGGTCCGGCCCGCAAATTCGCGGTAAGCAGTACGCCGCCCCTAACCGGGGCGGTTTTTTTGTTCCACTTTTCCACGCGAGTAACCGCGTGTTGAGAAAACTGCGAACCCCGCACCTAGTTGGAGGTTAGGACTCTAACCTCTTATAGGTGCGGGGTGCTCTTGCTTCTAGATAAATTTCTTGCGGATAACCTTAGAAATTTATAGAATCAAGGCATGTCCGGGCACAACAAATGGTCGCAGATAAAAAATCGTAAAGGCGCCCAAGACGCCAAGAAAAGCCTATCTTTCTCCAAACTTTTAGCAGTGGTAGCTTTGCACGCGAAAAACGATCCAAGCCCGACAACCAACTTAAAACTCCGGACGGCCATAGACCGGGCCAGAGAAGGCAATGTGCCTTTGGAGAATATTGAACGCGCCATCAATAGGGCTTCGGAAGCTAAAGATTTGACCGAGGTTTTGATAGAAGCTTACGGACCGGAGGGTGTAGCGATTATTATTGAAGCGATTACCGACAACAGCAACCGCACAGTCGCCGAAATCCGACATCTTTTGGATGAAAGTGGGGCGAAAATGGCTAACCCGGGAAGTGTTTTGTGGTCTTTCGAAAAAACCCCCGCTGGGTGGCAAGCAAAATTCCCTCAACCGGTTTCGGAAGCGGGCAAACAAAAACTAACAGAACTCATCGCGATAATCGAAGAGCACAACGACGTGCAGCGCGTTATCACAAACGCAAACTAGAATTATGAATTACGAATTAGGAATCACAAACAAAGGAAAGTGCGGGAAAGCTTCAACGCGTTATTCATTATTCGTTATTCATTATTCATGCGCATACTAGGAATCGACCCGGGAACTTCTAGGATCGGATTCGGCGTGATCGAGACCGCTGGTGGATTGCGATTGTTAAATTGCGGCACGATCGAGGCCAAAGAAAAAGACCTAGCGGGGAAAATTAAAAATTTTTCCGGCCAATTTTCAAAACTGTTGTCCGAAACTAACCCGGAACTGGCGGCGATAGAAAAAATATATTTCGCCAAAAACCAAAAAACCGCCTTGGCGGTTGCCCAGGCCCGGGGAGTACTAATGTCTCTTCTTATCGACAAAAAGATTCCTATTGTGGAATACGGACCGACGGAAGTTAAATTGAATGTCACGGGTTATGGTTTGGCGGACAAAGCTGCGGTTGCTAAAATGGTGGCAGCTATCCTAAAAACCAAAATCAATGAAAAATATGACGACGCGGTTGATGCTATTGCCATCGCCATCACCGCTGCCGGAAACCACCTATTGACTTCACGGAAGACCGATATATAATCGTTTCTATCACAAAAAAGTTTTTTCTAAAAAGGTCGTTTAGCAGATCCCAAAGATGAGAAAACACAACGAATACGAAGAAATCCTCGCTATGTCGGTCGGTGATGACGACATGGACGCTTCTGAAGAAAAAGTGGAGAAAGCCGATTCCTGTGATGACGACCTCGTCTCTGATGATGACAAAGAAGGAGGAGAGGAAAGTCTTGAGGAGTTGGCGGAAGAGGAAGACGAAGAAGAAGGAAAAGAGGACAATTACTAGCTTAACCAACCCCGCCCTCTAGGCTCGTGAAACAGGAACGGACTGTGATGTTGATTTAAATTCAAAATTACACCTCAATTCTGTTCGACGCGCTTAGAGGGCGGGGTTTTCAGTTATAATTGATTAATGCTCTTCGCGATATGGTCTGCGAGGTATAAATCGTATCAGACCATATTGCGAAGTAATTTTATTCATTTCATTCATAAAATCAAATGCGCAGGGTATTACGCTTCTTAAAACAGCATATCCGTTTTGTGGCGGTCCTAGCCGCCGGCTTATTCATTTTTTGCCTTACTTATCTGGTTTTGATCATCAAAGACCTGCCCAGTACCGACCTTATCAATTCCCGGCAGGTCTCCGAATCAACTAAGATCTACGATCGGACCGGAGAAATTTTGTTGTACGAGATCCACGGCGAAGAAAAACGAACCATTATTCCTTTCGAAGATATTCCCGAACGGATAAAACAGGCGACCATCGCCATTGAAGATCAGGATTTTTATTCTCACCCCGCCTTCGATTGGAAATCCATCGTCCGGGCGTTTTTAGTTAATCTCCGGAAGGGAGAGATCAGCCAGGGCGGCTCAACCATCACTCAACAGCTCGCTAAAAAGGCTTTCCTGACCGACCAGCGGACTTACACCAGAAAAATCCGGGAATTGATCCTGGCTTTCAAATTGGAAAAACGTTATACCAAAGATGAAATTCTAAATTTATATCTCAACCAGATCCCTTACGGATCAAATGCCTATGGCGTGGAAGCGGCCAGTAAAACTTTTTTTGATAAAAACGCCAAAGACTTAAATCTAGCGGAGGCTGCCCTGTTAGCCAGCTTGCCGAAAGCCCCCAGTTATTATTCTCCGTATGGAACGCACGTTGAAGATCTGATAAACAGGAAAAATAATACTTTGGCAAAAATGCATGAATTGGGATTTATTTCAGAAACCGAAAAAACGGAGGCGCAAAAAATGAAAACGGAGTTCGCGCCCGGATTCACAAAAATAAAAGCCCCGCATTTCGTTATTATGGTGCAGGAATACCTAAACAATCGGTATGGAGAAGACTTTGTCCGAACCGCCGGATTAAAAGTCATCACCACTTTGGATTGGAAGCTGCAGGAGATCGCCGAGAAAACTGTTGCCGAAGGTGCCCAGCGAAACGAGGAATTATATGCCGGGAAAAACGCGGCGATGGTGGCGGAGGACGCCAACACCGGACAAATATTGGTTTTGGTAGGATCTAAAAATTATTTTGACATGGAAAATGACGGCAACTTTAATGTTGCCGCCCAAGGACTTCGCCAGCCGGGTTCAACTATTAAACCATTTGCCTACGCAGCGGCCTTTAAGAAGGGCTATACGCCCGATACGGTGGTTTTTGACGTGGAAACAGAGTTTGATGCCACTGGCGATCCGGAGAAGAGTTATAAACCGAATAATTTTGATGAGATGTTCCGGGGTCCGGTAACTTTTAGGCAGGGATTGAGCCAATCAATCAACATCCCGTCAATTAAGGCTCTTTATTTGGCCGGAATAGATAATGTTTTAAAATTGGTCAAAGATTTCGGCGTTACTACTCTTACGGAACGCAGCCGGTATGGTTTGTCTTTGGTTTTAGGAGGGGGAGAAATGAAATTAACCGAACTGGTTCACGCTTATTCCGTATTCGCCCAGGACGGCATCCGCCACAAACAATCTTTTATTTTAAGCGTGACCGACAACGGAAGAGTTATGGAAGAATATCAGGACGAACCGGCGCAAGTAATGGAGGCCCAATATGCCCGTCTGATCAATAATATTTTGTCCGACACAGAAAGCCGTTCGGTGTTGTTGCAAAACAGTTTAGGGTTGACTATTTTCCCGAACCAGGAAGTGGCGCTGAAAACCGGTACTACTAATGATTACCGGGATGCTTGGGCGGTCGGATATAATAAATCTTTGGTGGTTGGGGTTTGGGCGGGAAATAATGACAATACTCCGATGCAGAAAAAAGGAAGTAGTCTTTTGGCGGCTATTCCGATTTGGAGTCCTTTTATGCGGGAGGCTTTGCGGGACCGCCCGTCAGAATCATTCGTTCAGCCGGATCCGGTTTTTGTTGAAAAACCGATCCTTAAAGGTGAGTATTTGGTTAATTTTTGGAACGGGAATGAAAAATATCCGCACATTCATGACATTCTTTTTTACGTAGACAAAAATGATCCTTTGGGACCGATTCCGGTGAACCCCGAAAAAGATTCCCAGTTCTTAAATTGGGAGGAGCCGGCAATTGTTTGGGCAAAAACCAACATCGCCAATTTTGACGCTATTTATAACAAACCTCTTCCGGCCGGTTCTTATTTGAAGAATGAATCGGAAAGCTCCCTGAATATAGAAATTATTTCTCCCGCCAATGGTAGTTTTATGAAAAATCCTTTAATTCTCGCGCTTAATCTAAAATCTTCTTCCGGAATAAAGAAATTGGAAATTTTCTTTAACGGCCTTCTTATTGATCAACAATCAAACCTTGGAAAGGAAAATACTTATGTAAAGAATTTTAACATCGTCAATCCCGAACTTCAGAATATTTTAAAAATCTCCGCCACGGACGAATTAAACAACAAAACCTCCCGGGAATTAATACTCTACAAGTAATTAGTCTTATTGTCGTCAGTCGTTGGTTATTAGTCGCTATTTTATACAGTCTTGATCGGCATTAATATATAGAAATAAGACTGATCTTCCGATGCTTTTATTACTGATGGTTTATTTATATCATTAACTCCGAAAACCAGGTTTTCATTATCCACAACTTTTAATCCATCCAAAAAATATCTCCAGTTAAAAGCGATCTCCTCAAATCCTTTTCCTTTAAGTTTCACGGGGATCAGATAATTATTCTCTCCGAGATATTGGTCAGCGGAATAAACTTCCAGTACTTTCTTTGATTCGTTTATTTTCACTCTTATGTCGTTAGTTTTCCCGGAAAAATTACTTGCTAATTTTATAGCATTTATTAACTGATCTTTATTTATTACTAATTCGCTATCCACGGATTTAGGAATGATCTGCTCATAATCGGGATATTCTCCATCAATAAGTCTGGAAATCAGTTCTGTATCTTCGTTTTTGAATAATATTTGGCTAGAATCCACGAATATCCTGACCGGTTGGTTTTCCGGAAATATTTTTATCACCTCACTGATAGTTTTTAACGGAATAGTCACTTTAAACCCTTGATTGAAGTTAGTCGTGAATTGATTGTTGTTTATAACTTTTTGAGCCAATCGGAAAGCATCAGTAGCGACTAATTTTATCTGGGTTATCTGGAAATCAAATAAGACACCACTTATCTCCGGCCGGATCTCTGAAATTTGAGCAGCATTTAAAACTTTATAAATAGAATCCCGTAAAAAAGAATTTTCTACTTCAATGAAATTATCGCTGTTCTCTATTTTTGGAATTATCGGAAACTCTTCCTGATTAACTCCCTGGATCTTAGCGCTGTAATTATCAGTTTTAAATATTAAATTATTTCCTTCATTCTCTATCGTTATTCTCTCATTATCGCTGTTATTGACCAGGCTATAAAAAGTCGAAAAAGGTACGGTGATACCTCCTTCGTCTATTATTTTACCGGAAGTAAGTTTAGTTATCGCCAGATTAAGATTAGTTGCCGCGATTTTTATCCGGTTGTTAAAAGTTTTAATCAATACATTCTTTAATATCGGTAAATTGCTGTTATCCGAAACAGCTTTTTCCACCGTCATCAGCGCTTCTTTTAAGTTACTTTTTAGTATTATTATTTTCATATAAGAGAAATAGTAGTAGTAATAGCAGCTGTGGATTTGTGGATGACTTTTATATTTTCTTTATTTATCCGCATGGATTATAGATTGTTTTGATTTTTAATTATTTTTCTCCTGTTGATTACTTTCTGATATCCTATGAATTCTTTGTCAACTTCTCCCGGATCATCATTATTTTATTGTTTAATTGATGGTTTTTATTAACATCTTGCGAGATCTTTTCAAACGCGTACATAGCAGTTGTATGGTCTCTTTTCCCCATCTTTTCCCCAATAAAAGGGAAGGAAAGATTTAATACATCGCGCAGAAGATACATTGCCACTTGTCTCGGTTCCACTATTTCTTTTTTGCGGCATCGTCCGGTCAGATCATTGGAGGAAACATCAAAAAAGTCGGCGACTAATTTGATCACTTGTCCGGGATTAAGATTCTGTTGGATAGGGGTTTGGGCGCTGTCATTGATCACCTGGTCGACCATTTTAGCGGTCAATTCCTGGTTTTTCGTCTGTTGATGGAAAATAACCCTGGTCAAAACACCCTCTAGTTCTCTTAGGTTCTTGCGTACTTTGTTAGCAATGAGGTCTAACACCTCCGGAGCTAAAGTAACCCCCTTTTCCTGCAATTTTACCTTTAAAACAGCCATCCTTAACTCATAGTCGGGCTGTCCTATGTCGCAGATCATTCCTCCTTCAAAACGGGAGCGAAGCCGCTCTTCTAGGGTCGGGATAGTGCTCGGTGGCCGATCAGACGAAAGAATGATCTGTTTATTGTTTTCATATAAAGCGTTAAAGGTGTGGAAAAATTCCTCCTCGGTTCTGGTTTTCCCTCCAATGAACTGGATGTCATCAATTATCAACACATCCACAAGACGGTATTTTTCTTTTATAGTTTCCATCCGCTTGTTGCGGATCGCCCAGATCACTTCGTTGGTAAACTTCTCCGAGGACACGTATTTAACTTTTATTTTATTCTGATAAAGGTTTCTAGCTTCATTGCCGATCGCTTGGATCAAGTGAGTTTTGCCGACTCCTACGCCGCCATAAATAAATAAAGGATTATATTTTTTTCCGATATCTCTTAAAACCGCCTGAGCCGCGGCGTACGCCATTTCATTAGAAGAGCCGGCCACGAAAGAATTAAGGGTGTATTTGGGGTTAAGGTTGCTCTCAGGATCAACTTTTAATTCATTGAAAATGTGCTGGTTGGACTGCTGCTCCGCTTTTGCTTTGCTGTCGTTGATCTTTGCCATCACTTCGGCGTTCGTGTGGACGATGAAATCAATTTTTTTGGTTTTATTATCTAAATTGCGCAACGCGCCCAAGACAACTTTGTAATATTTGTCTTGTACCCAGTCTTTCGCGAAATTACTTTGCAGACCAACTAAAGCGACGCCCTCTTTATTGTCTATCAATCGGCTATTTTTAAACCAAGTAAGAAAATTCGGCTTAGATACTTGTACTTCTATTTCGCCCAACGCCGATTTCCAAAGTTCTTCCAGTTCCATGGTTATAGTTTAAAAAATTTTTTCACAAAGAAGAAAGGGGTTGATTGAATAATATGTTAATTATAGGTGGATAACTCTGAAATTACTACAAGTGGAGCTTGTCTAGTAATTTCAAGACCCCGCACCTAACGAAAAATCCGGCAAAATTGGCAACCTTGCTAAAATTTTGGAAAAAGTATATTATTTAGTTAAATAAATATTAAGTGCGGGATGGTGATTTTGTCATCAATCGCCTCGCTCTTGAACAAAACTCATCATGTCGCGAACACATCAACCAAGAAAGCGGAAAAGAGCCCGGACGCACGGCTTTTTGAAGCGTAGCCGGACTCACGGGGGCCGCCGGACCGTTCAGGCTAGGCGCAGGAAGGGACGCAGCAGGCTCACGGTGTAGGCACTAGTCACTAGAAGCTAGTAACTAGAAAAATGATCGCTAAAAAATATAAGCTTCCCATTCAACTTTTCCCCGCTAAACGGGGAAAGTTGTTTAAAAACGCCTATTTCCAAGTAAAAATCTTTTCGGCGGAGAAGGCATGGAGTCGTTTCGGGGTGACGATCAGTACCAAAACTGCCCCGAAAGCCACCGAGCGTAACCGGCTAAAAAGATTGGTATATGACTTTTTTGGCGCAAACTCTGGTGAGCTCCTGCTCGCCGACTATTGGCTTACCGTCTTAAAACCAGCCGCCACTCTGTCGAGCTCCCGTTTTTTATCCGAACTTAAAAACTTGATACCTAATACTTAATACTTGATACTTTATTTATATGGGTAATATATTTCACGTCATTCTATCTCAACCGCTTTTTAACGCGTTGGTGTTTTTATACAATACCGTTGCTTTTGAAGACTTAGGTATCGCAATTATTCTTTTAACGGTGCTGATCCGGCTGATTTTATACCCCTTGTTCTATTACAGCTTCAAAAATCAGACCTTGATGCAGAAGATCCAGCCGGAGATCCAGAAGATCCAGCATGATCATAAAGACGACAAAGAAAAACAAGCTCAAGCGTTGCTGGCGCTCTATAAACAACACAAAGTTAATCCGTTTTCCGGATTTTTCCTGATCCTAGTTCAATTGCCGGTCCTTATAGTCCTCTATCGGTTGTTTTTGAGCGGCTTATCGCCGGAGTCCTTCGTTGATTTGTATTCGTTCATATCTCAACCGGGCGAAGTGCACAATTTGTTTTTGGGCTTGATAGATTTGAAGGCACGCAGTATATTGATTGTAGTTTTGGCGGCGCTTTTACAGTATTTCCAGGGGAGATTGAGTCTGCCGAAAACCAACAAAAAAGACGATTCACCGATGAGTCGGATGGCGAAGAATATGGTTTTCATCGGTCCGGTCATCTCTGTATTAATCCTGTCCAGCTTACCGGCCGCCGTTGGCGTCTACTGGCTGACATCATCCGCCTTCTCTATTGCTCAACAGCTGATAATCAACAAAAAATTAAGAACCAACCCGTCCCACACATAACAAGGATCATTATCTCGAAGCCATAGCCTATCTAAACAATTATGATTATTCAACTAAAATCGTCGTCTAAATTAAACCAAGGATGTAAAAACGCTTCGCAATCCTTGTTATGTGTGGGATGAACGAGGAATTCAAAACACAAATAAAGACAATTCTTGAGATGGTCGGCTTGCATGAGCCGAGTATTGATTTTAACGCGGAGAATCACAAGATCATTATTTTTGTGAATGAAGGCGATTGGCTAAAAAAACATCTGCCATACCTGGTGGCCGATTTTGAACGTCTGGCGAATTTATTGGGTAAGAAACATGGCATAGAAGAGAATTTGTTCGTGGATATGAATAATTACCGCAAAGAGCGGGAAAATATTATCGTTGAGTTGGCTAAGGCCGCCGCCCGCAAAGCAATGACCACCAAAGCGGAAGTTAAATTACCGGCGATGAACGCTTATGAACGCCGTCTGATCCACGTGGAACTTTCTACTCGGCCGGACGTGAAAAGCGAAAGTAGCGGCGAAGGCAAGGAACGCTACGTGATCGTTAAGCCGATCTAAAAATTCCCCCGCATCGAGGGGGAGTTTTTAGTTAGAAGGGCAAGGTGTAAAGTTTGTTATCGTCCTCATTTAAAATCAGAAGACGGTTATTCCGTTTTTCTATCTTTTTTGCCCTAAATCGGAATCCGATTTCGACGCTGTCGAATATTTTACTAGCGGAGAAGAGCGGTTTTTCTCCTAAATTGAAAGAGATGATCGCGTAGATAGTTTCGTCGTTCGCGCGAGGTTTCTTGAGCATGCGATCAGCTAAGCCGTTCGCGGGTGCGCCGCTTAGATCATTGGGGGCACTGCAATATATGAATGGCTCATCAAAGAAACATTTGTAAGGAAGAGTTTTCAGGTCCGTTGAGGCGATTTGTTGGTTGGTTTTGGTGACTAGAGAAAGTTTTCCAGTAGACCATTTTAAGCCTAAACTTTTTTCCGTCCACCATTTCACCATAAAATCTTTTTCCTCGGTCAGCTTTTTGATGGTTTTAGATTTGATGTCATACACCCAGACGGAACTCACGGCTTGGCTCGTCGGTTTCTCATATAGATATATGATTTCCGGGAAAGCCCAATCCAGAATCAAATCCTTTTGATTGATTTTTAATAGCTCTGTCGATTTTCCAGTGTTCAAATCCAAGGTGCTTAGTTTTCCGGAGGACCCGTTGTTTTGGAGATAAGCAATCGAGGTATTCGTTTGAGGATTCCAGTCGGCGGCAGTCGTTCCTTGCGGTAGTGGTTGGAAATTACGTTTTGCCATGTTGAAAATAGAGAAAGACGGAGTTGTTGGATAGCCAAAAGCGATTAAAACCGCCGAACCGTCAACGGTCGGATTGACGTAATCCAAATTTGGAATTGTCTGCGAACTTAATAATTGCGCCGAACCATCGGAGTTCATTTTTGAGATTTGCCCGTGAAGACCGATATAATAGACCTCTTCAGTTTTGGGATTGGTCCAAAAATCAAACAATCGTTCATCGGTCAAAGTTTTTATTGCTTCCGTCGCCGTAATGCCCGCTTGATTATCAGAGAGAGTTAGCCTGTTTTGTTGATTAGTTGGCGCAGTAAACCAACGGAATACGAAATAACCGCCGATTCCAATTATCGAAATGGCTACCGCGAAGACAATTATTTTTCCTAGTCGATTCATATATTTGGAGCAGTTCTTGGGTTGGCTATTATTATTTCGATTGTTCGGCTTCTAATTTTTTCAACGCAGCGTCTTGCGCGGCGTAGTTGTCATAGGCATTTTTCGCTTTTGTCTCTGCTTCTTGATATTGTTTGTAGTTGTCTGTCACGGCGGCGCGTAATCGATAAGCCTCATCAGAATAAGGGTCATATTTGCATTTCCAACTTGCTTCGCAGCGCGCCACAGCTCCCTCATATGCCAGCTTCAATATTTCAAGATCGGCCAATGCCCGATTGTATTGCGAAAGAGCGTAGGCAACAGTTTTTCTTTGGGCGTCGATTTTTTCTTCAAGGGAGACTTTTTCTCCCTTGGCATTTTTAGCCTCAATTGCCTTATTGGCCGCCTCAGCCTCATCTCGAGTCTTGGTATGTTCTTGGTTGGCCGCCCGCCAATTTTCATTGGCTTTTGCCCATGCTTCAGCGGTTTCTGCAAAATCAAATTCCGTCGGCGTTACATTGGTGAGCGTTGGTAGTGTCAGTTTGGTGAAGCTTTCCCCGCCAATCGTGTAGAGGATCAGCGTTGCCCCCATCAGCATTACTAGTCCGTAAATCGCGTGCAACAGCAGATCCCGCGCCTCGGAGATAGCGGATTGATTGCCGGCAGAGGTGGCCCATTTCAAACCGGCGAAGACAATAATTCCCATAGCGATCAATCCGCCGGCGGCGATCGCGACATTATAAATAGCAACAATGTAAGCCAGTGGATTGGCTTCGTTTCCCGGCGCGAATCCCGGGATTGGGACGATTAGTTTGTATTGTGGAAGAATTTGGGGCTTGGTCTCTCCGGCGGCGGTTTTAGTGGTAGCCGTCCTTAGATCTCGGGCTTGTTGCATCAACGTATCCGATTGCCTTCTTAATTCGGCAGCTTGAGCTAAAAGTGTTTGTGTTCCGGTTGGATTGACGGCTTGAATTGACGCCGCCTGTGCTTCGAGGACGGTAGCATCTTGTCTGAGGGTGGCCGCCTGCTCTTCTAGCGCCGCCGCCTGACTATCGGTTGCATCTTTGTTTTCTTGTTGCCTTCCCGAAAGAGCCTGATCCTCTTCCTCTTCTGGGGGCGGAGAAAGCGCAAGTGTATTGTTCGGCAAAACAGCCAAAAAAGTTATAGCCGTTAGCGTTATGAATATTAATGAGAGGATCCCTTTCATTATTTTTTGAAAATCATGGTTTTACCCGCCGTTTCGATCCTCTTATTAATGTTGGTCACAGAAGCGTTGATTGAAATATCCTGCCCGGCGGAGATGCCGGCGGTGTCCAATTCCAAAGAATCCGGGTTTTCTACCAATCCCGTTGCCGGGCGGCCGTTAGCGCTCCAGATAAATTGTAGCTGGGAAAGATTTCGGACATTAAAAAAATACGGAAGCGCTCTGAAAATATCCGGTCCGCCCGTAATTACTACTTCCGGCCGGACTACTGGAATAGTTATCAGTTTTTCCAGATTCACACCGTTATAATCCACGATCGTTATTTCTACTTCCTGGTCGCCCTGGAAGCCATCGGCTACGAAGGAGATATTTTTTAAGCCGAAGCCGGATTTTAATTCGTCGCCATTGATCAGCCAGCGGATTTCTTTAGCGGCTAAATTGGCGATTTTTCCGTTATCAATTAATTCCAACGCCATATCAATACGAGAGCCGTCGATCGGCAGAATTTTTCCTTGATATGCCGGTGGGGCGTAATTATTGGATTGCCAAGTTACCATCAGTTCGGGCGCTTGTTGCGCGGAGCTTGAGGCGGGGTTTAGGGTATAGCCAATAGCCAATAGGGAAAAAACAAAAACTACAACTAAAATTTGAAAAGCCTTTTTGGCATAATTCGTCATTCTTAATTCGTTATTCATTGTTTTGGCGCGGGTGCCGGAATTGATCCTTTAGGTTTCTTGATTTTCTGGACTACTTGCAGCTTTTCCGCCTGTTCCGGGTGTCTGTCCAGATAGATCGTGATTATTGCTCCGAAAGTATAGGCGGGTAAAACGCTCAATCCCGGTATTATCTCTATTATACTACTTATCAACGCGCGCTGACTCTGTACCCCTTTTGTTTTCAAATATAACCATTGGGATGGCGCCATAATAACCCAAACAATCAAATTGACTGCCGGGAAGATGCTTAAAACATCAGCGATAATACATACGGTAACCCAAATGAAAGCTTCCGGCGTTGATATTTTCGGCTCATTTTGCATTTTAGTTTTTGTTCCCCCCGTCCTTTTAGCAGCACCCTAAACCCTGCACCCTATACCCTAATGGCTATCTTACTGTTCCAAAATCTGCTCCGGTTTAGTCGTAATAACCTGGTCTTCCGTATAGGAGGCAACCGTTTGAATCGCCACGTGATTAGGTCCGGCAAAGAATAATCCCTGGCCGACACTGGCTTCCAGCAGCAAAGTTTTTTCCGTGTCCGTTAGGTTGAAAGTTTTGGAAACCAAGTCGATCATCGCCGGGGATTGTTTCAAAAGTAATTGTAGCGAGGAATTAGTAACGATCGGGCGGCCGTAAGGAGAGTTTACGAAGTCTTCTACATCTTGGGTGATGGTGGTGATGCCAAGGAAATATTTGCGGGCGCGCTTGACCAAGCCGAACAAGAAAGAAGCGCCATCTTTGTATTTCATCATCCACCACGCCTCATCAATGATCATTACGCGGCGCTTCAGTTCAGAGCGGATAAGATTCCAGATGAAATTCAAAATAATATAAATAGCGATCGGGCGCAGTTCGTCTTCTAGGTCGCGGATGGAAAAAACGATCATCCGGTTGCGGATATCAATATTGGTCGGATTGTTGGTAAAGCCGGCGTAACTTCCCTTGGTGAAGCGGTATAATCGTTCGGCAAGTTTCCGGCCGCCGGCCATATTTTCCAGAACAGTCTGCAGATTTTCCAGCATTGGCGGCGTAGCTTTGGAAAAATCTTTTCCGGCGACAATATCAAAAGCGGCATAAGTTTCGGAGATTGCCTGGTCAAGCAAAGATTCTTCTTCGGTGTTCATCTCCCCGAGCATTAACTTCAATAATCCCGCCAAGTTCACTATGTGAGATTTCAAAACATCAGCCGGATTCTCCCCCTGCGGGATGATCGGCACGTCAAACGGGTTGATGTGGTTGTCGGAAGCAAGCGAAATTTTAAAGAAACTGCCGCCGACAGTTTTTGCCAGCTGTTCGTATTCATTTTCCGGATCAATGATCAAAACGTCGGTTCCGGTCATCAATAAACGGAGGGCTTCCAATTTAGTGGCGTAGGATTTACCGGCGCCGGACTTGGCGAAAACCACCATATTGGCGTTTTCAAGGGAAAAGCGATCAAAAATTATCAGAGTATTATTACCGCGATTAACTCCGTAGAGGATTCCTTCGTCGGAAGTGAGGGTCGCTGAAACGAACGGGAAAAAGGACGATATCGGGCCTGAATTTAAAGGAGAGTGAATAAGAAGCTTGTCGGTTCCCAGCGGGAAAGTAGAGGTAAGTCCGTCAACTTGCTGGAAGATGGTCGGTTTGGCGTAGATCAGCTTACTTTCCAGTTGATAATTAATGGACGACTCCAGTTTGTTTAGGTTTTCCAGCGAATCGGCGTACAAAGTCATATACACGCCTACATTAAATAGATGCTCCTGTCCTTGTTGGAGCGAGTCCCGGAGGGCCTCTATGTCCTGGAATGCGGTTTCCAGCATTGGATTACGCACCATTCCCTTTTCCTCCTGCTCTTGCAGTTCGGCTTGGATCTGGGCAGTTTTTTTACGGAGATTTTTTAGCGCCAGCGCTGTGTCCACCGGATGGATAAAAATGGAAATATCCAGAAGGTCGGGGAGATTAATGATCGGCGCGAACCAGCCCGTGGCCAAAAATCTGGGATAAGTGAAGATAAAAACGCTTTTGACGAATTTCTCCCCCAGCTTGATGTAGGAAGTGTTCACCTCCATAGCGGCAGGAGCGATTACATCGGCGATCGTTTTTCCTTCTGCCGCGGTCTTGGCGATCTCCAGTGTTTTTTTCTCAAAAGCGGAAGGATTATAAAGATTATAAAAAAGTTCTATCAAGACTTCATGGTCTAGCATCGCCGCTTGCAATCCGATGGAAGTAAGGCCCCGGACCACCCGGTCGGTACGTTGATTTAGTTGCTGGAGATTGTGCTGGAATGATTTTTCTTTTTCTTCGGCAAACTCCGGAGAGACTTTCGCGCCGGACTTTCTGAACGGACTCATTATTTTTTCCATGATTCCCCCACCTCCGGAGAAAGAGATCGGAGCCGGATCGTAGGAAATAATAACAAAGAAGGATTTGTTCATTATCGGGTTCTGGGAGACGAAAGTTTGGATGAATTCCCGATAACCCGCCAGCTGAACCTTCAATAATTCATTAGTTTCCGCTTTTTCTCTTTCGGCGACCTGCTCAAGATAGCTTTCAATATTTAAACGGCGGGAGTGGACGAATAACTGGACTGAAAAATCCAAACTGTTCAGAAAATTTTGGTAAGCATAGGTGATAAGGCCCTGCTCCTCTTCGGATTTCAGGTCAAAATTGACGCCCGAAACCATTAGGATCTTGCGCAGTCCGCCGTTCTTCAAAATAAGCGTATTTTCCCGTACGCCTTCTATTTCTATGAATTGTTGAGTCGGTTGAGATTCCCTTGCCATTGGTGTTTAGACGTCACTACATGATTATACCCTATTTATTATTGTCCCTTTTTTTCCCGAGAATACTGCGCAAGATCTGGACCCCACTTTTTGACTCCTGTCCTTCCCTTACCGGGTGTACGATCGGGGCTTGGGCTTGAGGCGCTCCTCCGGTCATTATCGGAGTTTGGGTTTTGGCGGGCGATTGCGGCGCGACTCCGGTCGGTCTTTGTGTAACTAGGTTCAGCCACAAGTTTTTCATTTTGGAGCCCGTCGCGGCCGGCATTTGGGGGATTTTTGGCATAACCGGCATCTGCGCCTTAGCGTCGGGTCTTTGCCACAAGTACAACTTCGGCTTCCATATATATAGAGCGGCGTTGATGACGAAGACTTCAAACGGCCGTCCGTTGTATTTCAAGAATGCTAACGCGGCGGCGAAGACTCCCAAAAAAACCGTTATCACCAGCCAAATCTCAATACGCAAAGTGAAAAACAGGAAGAAACTTAACAGTCCCGCGATCCCGAGATACATAAATTGTTTAAGCGTCAGTGGGCCGACGATCTTTGACTCCGTCTCAATAAATTGTGGGACTTGAAATTGTGCCATGTTTGTCTAAAACCGCTCATGAATGGGCGGGTTTAGCCACAAACATGAGCATCCCGCCAAAGCTTAGTGACGGCGGGGCGCCATACATTTATTTTAACCTATTCAGCCAGGAATCGCTTTTATTCTCATCCTTTATCACATTTATAGGAATTTTGGTTTCTAGGGGTTGGGGATTTGGCGTTGGAGTTGTTGAGGGCGAGGCCGTCGGGGAGGTCGGCGGCGTTGGCTTGGATGGGCTTTGGAATACCTGAGTCGGTGGCGCTATCGGACGGGGCGGGACTTGGAATGCAGGGGTAGTGGGCGGAGGAGTCGCGGGCATAGTTTGACCGGGTTGAATAAAGTCTATTGCGTTGATATCCACCCCGAGCTCTTTGCGTAGCGCTACCTCAATAGGTCGGAGTATTTTTTCTTTAATTTCCCTCGCGACAGAAAGAGCTTGATTGGACGGTACCTGCAGTCTCTCCTCTAATTTTTTAGCTAATTCTTGGGGCGGCATTCGCTTTGTTACTATGTCAACTACAAAATCCGGTATTGCCCCCATTTTAAAGGCATTATTGTAAACGCCAAGGCGTTTATTAAGATCTATTATCAAGTAGGTTAACGGAACGGAGACCAGCCAGTCGTTTATCGATTGAGGGAGAGAATCAATATCAATATTTTGTGATTTATCTATCATTAGATCGGTTTTTCCTCCGGACCTTTTCTACTTACATCCGTGGTTTTCAATTCTCCTTTCCCCGGCTGCGGTGCCGGGTTTTGTTGTCCAGGCCGGGATTTCGGTTGCTTAGTCGGTTTAGCCGCGGGTGCGAAGGCCTCCGCCAAAGTAATCAGGCGAGGATGTTTTTGTCCCTCTGCGATTAGCCCTGCTACCTCAAATTTTTTCTGCATTTTTGGGTTTCGGATCCGGTCGCGCATCTTTGGGTTGTTGAGCATGAATTTAACATCATCCGACAAGTCTTTTTCAAGATCTGCAATTGGGCCGTTGGCTAATTGCTCTTTTAATCTCTTTTCCGCGTTCAAAATTAGCGTGTCCACTACTTCGGGGCGGTTCTTGAGAACCCAATCTCTGCCATCATCAGACAGTCCGCCCCACACTTTTTCGTCTTTGAAGGAATTGGCATCAATGTTTTTGAGTTTATCTTTGTTTAACCCAGCCAGCATTTCGGTGAATTTCTCTTCCGGCATGTCAAACTTTTCTCCCAAATCGGGCCGCTTGGCGATAAATTCTTTTTCTAACCCGCCGCCTTTAACGGCCTGTAGGATCTTTTCTCTGGTGTCGCCGCGGACGTCATCTAACTTGCCGGATTCTAGCAGGGCTTTTCCGAACGCCTGCAAATCATCCTTGGATTTGGCCAGGTTGGCATTGGCAACTAAAGATCCGCCCGGATAATCTTTTTTGATCTGTTCCACGCGATCATTGATCGCTTTGTTTTGCTCCGCTTTGTACCGCTCTTTTTGGGTTTCAGCAGCCGTGCTTAAACGCTCTGAAACCCCGCCCATACCGGGAATTTTACCCGTAATCCAAGAACCTGCGCCATACATCCAGCTAGGCGCCCCACCTTTTCGCGGGCCCTCTTCCCCGGGCTTCCCGGTCTTGTCCGCTTGTCTACCTCGGATTTTCTGTCCAAGATAGGCAACTCCGGTAGCTTGTTTGACTTTTCCTTGCGTCCAGTCTTTTATTGTAGTCGCGGTTTTAACTATTCCCTCCGCCCCCGCGATGCCCATTTTTTGAGCGACTATCAATCCTCCGAACAAAATGCCGATCTGTACGATTCCCTGGCCGATGGCGATCATCCCGTTAATGCCGAAAGTAGTGAAGTCCCCGGCTTTTTGAGCGGTGATCATAGTTTCTGACGCTACTTTGATAGCCCCACCCACCTCACTGGATGTCAGGAGCGCTATATAAACAAAAAACATCAAAACCGGCAGGAAAAGATTCCATTTCAGGAAATTATGCCACCACTCGTCCCAATTTTTCTTCAGTCCGGGGAAGATCCAACAGAGCCACACGATGGGCATGGTGATTAAAAGCATTGACAAGGCGATGTAGCGGATAACCATCATTCCGGCGACCGCGAAGAAAGTGATTACAATGGCGGAATTATAAATTATTGATATGGCGATTGAGGCCAAAGTTTTTACATAAGTGATCGCTAGAGCCGCTCCTTCAGACCCCGCTGGCGCCGTGGTCAAGTTGAGTTTTTGAGCGTTCAAAGAGTTGGCAATGTTAGCGGTGAAAACCTCGGCGTTCCCTCCCTTGCCGCCGATGATGGCGTCAATAAAGAAATTGGCGAAAATGTGAGAGCTATCCATAACCAGTCCCGCGATGGTGAAACTGAAATTTACTAAAAAAGCGGCAATCACCAGATTTTTTATGAGTTTTTTAAATTCGTATCCTTGCAGACGGAATATCGTAGCGAAAGCGATGAAAATAACCGCCAACACGAAGCCGATGTTCGTTATTTGCAGAACTATTTTAAATCCGGTTGTTACTAGTAAACTTCCGATGATCGTAGTACTTAGTCCGATCATGATCTGAATAAAATAGGCGGCAAAGGCGACCAGTTGGGCGGTTAGGAAGGCGATCGCGTAGCCAAAAGCTTCAGAGAACCAAATCAAGCCGTCGCTTAACCAAGAGAATCCTCCTCCTACGGCATCGGCGGCGAAGTCAAGAAAGTCGGCTTCGGCATGCGCTGGAGATGGAGCGATGGCTAGAAACAAAACCAACGCCAAAGTTACGGCGGTCAAAGGGAAAATATATTTTTTAATAAATTTAATCATCGCTTGCTTCGGCTAGGCCCTCTTCAATAACGCGGTTCAATAACGCATCAACAATCGCCGCTACGTAATCCCCCAGCTGTTCGGCGTTGAGCAGGAAATCAATATCGGAGCCGAGAGCTTTACTGGTGAGATCGCCCAGTGTTTTTCCCGGGGTTACTAACTTACACTTCTCCTTGCCTTGCGCGTCTTTGGTGCATTTTTTGGAAGATAAAAACCCGCCTCCGGAAACTGCTTCATTTAGTTTTGCCAGAGCCGCCGCTTCGGTTTTATGGCCGAGTTCTTTTTGGGCGGTGATCAATGATCCGAGAAAATTATTCTGCACTTTCCAGGATTCTCCGTATGCCACCCAGCCGCCGGTCCGGAAGTCGTCAGTGAAATTATCTATGTTATCCACGATGTCATCCAAAGTGCAATCGGCTTCCGTGGCGAATTTTTTTTCAAAAGTGCTGAATCCGATCTGCAGCTGCAAGCTGAACGGATCACATAAGAATCCGGCGCCTAGAGATTTAACGAATTCCCCGGCCGCGCGCTGGCCGGCATCCTCCAGGAATCCTTGCCAATCGGTAACGAATTGCGGTTTGCCCCCGCCCTGGATGTAGGTGATGATCTGGTCCACTACCACGTCCAAAATGGCTTTCTGAAGCACGGTGCGGACGAATTCTTCCGCCCATTCCCAGAAGGTTTGATCTTTTGCAGCAGCCGCTTCCGCGGCGGCTCTTGCCGCTTGTTTGGCGGTCAACGCGTCTTTCGCGGGAACTGTTTGTGCTTGTTCAGCCGCGGCTTCTCCCTCTGCCGTTTTCTCCTCGCCCTCCGATTTGGCATCCGAGACCTCTTCTTTGGTCAGCGCATCCGCCAACGCGTTAGATAAAGCCGAAGCAGCCGCCTTCAAAATTGCTTCAATGAGGGCGTCATATTTTTCGCTGGCCTGTACCTTTTTCGGCGCGTTTCCGAGCGGCGAAAAGATCAGTACGAAGACGACAAAAGTTATAAATAGCCTTTTCAGCATTTAGAGATTATATTTTTTGGCGAATTGGATGATTCTTTCATTGAGATTGGTTAGGTCATTATAGGTTTGTCCAATAAGCCTCATAGAAACCAAAGCGGCGAGCGGATCTTTTTCAATATTGGCGATGTTGGTAAATATTTTCTTTTGCCGCATAAAAAGAGTCAGTTTTTCTTTATGCAGATCTAATAAGCTGGATGGAATGTTTAGCGTGTAGTATTCCTTGATGGTTTTGTCGTAGGCGTCCGCCAGTTTTTTGAATTCTTCAATGTCGGGATCACTGAAATCCGGACTGATGCCGGCGAAATTTTTGGCGGAGATCGCTTTGGTGTTTTGCAGATACCCATCAATAAATGCCGGGTCATTGTTTGGGACGATTTTCAGGGAACTGATATCAATTTCGGGGGTTATTAAGGCGAAGCTGGATTGCGATAGCCGCTCTTTAATTATTTGTTCGGCGATTTTTTGAGGATTCGGGGCGGTGATCAGACTTCCTTCGTCAAAAATCTCCGGCCCCTCCGGATTTTGAGCGAAAATTTCTTCGGCTATTCCCGTACCAATGTCCTGAACCGCGGCGTTAATGGCTGGGGCGGGTAGGTTCGGCAACGATTCTATCGCGGGGGAATTGGCGTTTGTCGTGTTTGAAATTAAATTGGCTGGTTCGCCGGCTTGCCGTGAGCTGGCCGAATCGGAGACGATCATTTTTTCCGGAGATTTTTGAACGAAAATCATCACCGCCATCACGGTTGATCCGGCCAAGAGCAAAAGAGGAATAATCTTTCTCATTAGTAAGCGAAGTGCCCGCCCTGTATGGCGTACTTTATTATTATAGCAATCGCAGAATCAGAAATTACGGGAAAATTGGGCTTCCTGTGGATAGCTTTATGAGTTGGTCTAAGCTGAAGTTTTGCGGGCGGGCGTTTTCCGGTAATCCAGCGGATTTTACAAGGTCCACGGCTTCTTTTTTGCTGATTTTTAATCCGACAGACAGATTATTTGCCGCCGTTTTCCGAGGTTGCTTGAATAGCGCTTTAACTACTTTGAAGTATTCGGTTTTTTTCTCCCTAAACCCCAAACCCTGTACCCTACCCCCTAATTTTATGACTGCCGAATTTACTTTCGGAGGTGGATCGAAGTCTTTTGGTTTTAGGCGTAAAATAAGCTCCGGGGTAGCCCAAAATTGAGTTATTGCGGCCAGTAAGTTCATTTTCGGCGGTTTGGCGCAGATTCGGTCAGCTACTTCCTCCTGGACCATAAGTACCGATAAAGCGGGCTTGTTTTCCAGCTCACTGATGATCCGCAACAAATGACCGGTGATGTAATAAGGAATGTTGCCCACAAGCTTCCAGTTATTGAGTTTATGAGTTAATGAGTTTAGAAGTTTTAACGCATCACCAGTTGCGATTTCTAACTCATCAACTGTAGCGCTAGCGTAACTTTTTAACTGGTTTGCTAAATGCGGGTCTTTCTCGATCGCGATAACCTTCGCTCCGATTTTTTCCGCGGCTTCAAGCAAGGGAAAAGTCAGCGCCCCTTCGCCGGGGCCGATCTCAATAATTGTGTCGCCTGGTGCTAATTCCAAAGCCGCGATGATTTTCGGAATCGCTGATTTATTTTTTAGAAAATGCTGACCAAGTTTTTCTCCCATAAAGACAAGTGTAAGCAGGGTTTGGGGTTTAGCCAATAGGGTGGATCAATATTTGGTATACTTTGAGTAATGGACGAGAAAAAACCAGAAGAATTAGAGATTGAGCCGATCGCGCCCAAAAAATATTCGGACGAATTGGAGGAGTTGGCAAAAAAACTTGAGGAAGTTAAAAGCAAAAGGCAAACGGAGTCCCCGCCGGAGTTTAAAGTTGCAGAAAATCCTAAATCGGAGATTAAACCAGGGGAGCCGGCGATGTCGGCGGAGGTTGGTGATGTTTTGGTCAGTAAAAGTGGCACCCGTCGAAAAGTTCTTGGGTTTCATTTTGACCGGAAAGCGCCCGGCGGCGGGTATTTGGAAGTAGAGACCGCAAAAGAGGGAGCGACTTTCAAAGAGTCAATTAACTTTGAAGAAGTAATGGAAAGTAAGAAAAAGGGCGTTGTAACGATAGAAAAAACGGCGGCAGAAAAACTAATCCGCCCCGAGTCTATCCAGCCGGCCCAAGAGAATCCGGTTAAGCGGGGTGAAATAGAAAAACCTCTTCCCGAAAAAGAAAGAGTAAAAATGGCTGAAAAAATCGCCACCTCTCTTCTTGCTGGCATGAGAAAAGAGAAATCGGCGCCAAAAGCAAGAAGGGTGCCGCAAAAATTGAAGGAAGAAGCGGCTCCGACTGCAAAACCGGAGGAAAAAGCTCCGGAGCCCGGTCCTGTCTCCACCGAGGCTTCGGTGGGCAAACCGGTTCGGCAAGTTCACGGCAAGCCGGCAGCGGAAAAGCCGGTTGAACCGGAAAAACTGACCGACGAGCAAAAGCTGGAATATATTTTAAAAGTCGCGCCCGGGGATTTGGGTGAGGCGGGCGAAGAAAAGAAAGCTGGAGAAACGAAAATTGAAGAGCCGATTGAACCGGAAAAACCGGCCGAACAGCCGGCTGAACAGCTCGCTGAAATGAAGGCCGAAGTAAAAGAAGAACCGATCGAAGCCGAAAAACCAGTACCGGAACCGGAATCCGGAGAGCCGGAAAACCCGGCTTTCAAAACCGAAGAGGCGCTGAATGATCAGGAGTTTCTGGAATTTCTCACTAAATATCCGGACGCGGAAAAAATTGACCCGGGTTCGCACCAGCGGGAAATTGAAAAACGGCACAAAGTTTTTCACGCGTGCAAAGTTTTAGGCAGTGTTGTTGGAGAATTTTATAATAAAGAGGCCGGCCAAGAACTCGGCCTGCCCATTGAAAAAGAAATGAGCCGGAAAATGCTGGATACGGTTGAAAGGGAAGCAATTGCCGATCCGGAGTCTTTAATAAAACGGGCGCAGGAGATCGTTGAATATGAAAATTTGAAAAATGACACCACTGCTCTTGATAAGCAGCTGGCGGAATTTGGCGGCGTCAGTAATCGCGAGGACGCTCTGCAATTCATAGAAGAAAAACTTCATAAATTGAGTAAGGAAAAACATCAAAAAAGGATTTCCGTCGGGTTTATTGGTTTCATCAATCCGGAAAATAATCCGATCGCCGGTTGGTGGTTCCAGAAAATGATGACAGAGGAGGAGCGGGCTTGGCATAAACAAATTCGCGAAGCGCCCAGAGTAAAACGCAAAGAGATCTTCGCCGAAATAGATAAAAAAATAGAGGCCTTCGCTAAAGCTAAAGAGGAATTGGAAAAGGTTAATGAAGTAGGTATGCGCCGGCGGTTTGATGATCTGCGGCAGGAATTATTCCAGAAATTTGAGCCCACAAAGATGCTTTTTGAGGATATGCGGCATCGCGCGGTAAAAAATATCGGCGATCTGTTCAATAAAGCAATTCACGGTGTTCCCGGTATCAAAAAGATAGAGGAAGCCAGACAATATCTGGAAAAATTGCGTGTTTTACACAAAAAATTTGCGCTGGATGTCCGGGATCAGGATGCTTTCGCGTTGCAGTTAGACCGGCGATTGGAGGAGCTCGTTGACGGATTAGTGAGGGAAAATATCAAAGGATTCAAGATAACCAGTGAGCCGCTGAAGAAGATGCTTTCTGAATTTTCCAAGCTGGTGGACAAAGGATCGGGCGTCGAAAGCAAACAAGCGCTTCTAATCGCTATTGTTTCGGCGATAGACAAAGCGATTGATCATCTGAAGGAATCCGGGCGCGGCAAACCGGCCGCCGAGGGAAAGGAGGCAATGATGAAAAAAATATTACTTCAGGCGGTGAAAGTTCAATTACTTGCCGAATTAACTAAGCAATAATGGACAGTTTGGAAAAAATCATTATTTTGCTGGAATCCGAAAAGAAGTCCGAGGCAAAAAAGTTGCTGACGGAATATTTGAATAACATTAAACTTTCTCCCGCTGAGCAGGACAGGACTTATCTGGAAATTGCTTCACTATTCGCGCGGGTAAATAATTCTTTGATGCGGGACTATAAAGAACTGCTGGAAGAAGTGTCCGAGGAATTCCGCGATTTGAATATTAAGGAGCGTATTTTACTTCCGAAACGAGAGAGCAAATAACCGGGCACTGATAATTACTAATGATTAATTCCTAATTTCTAATCAATTTCCAATTAGGAAATGTCCAATCGGCAGTCCGTTTTCATTAGAAATTAGATATTAAAAATTAGAAATTTATAGAATTGGTTCCAGCCAGTGAATGATTTTAATTAGAATACGGTGATACCAATGCGACTTTTCTTTTAATTCAGAGAGCGGCACCGCTTCAGATTTCCATTCGGCGATTATTTTTTTCAGATCCCCGATCATGTCTTTGCGCTGGAAGATAACGCTGGCTTCCAGATTATAATCAAAACTTTGCGCGTCGATATTATTTGAACCCACTAGCCCCTCTTTTTCGTCCACCAGCAGAACTTTGGCGTGATTCATTCTTTTCATAAAATAAAAATTTACCCAGGAAGAAAGGTGTTCGGCGATTGGCCGATGGATCAGGTCAATCGCTGCAATGTCGGTTTTTTGCGGGATGATAACTTCTATTTTTACTCCCCTGCCGGCCGCCTGCCGCAGCGCGCGCATCAGCCATTTGTGGGGAATAAAATAGGGCGTGACGATGGTAATGCTTTGAGATGCCTGCGCGAACTTTTGTTTATAGTAGTGTTTTAAAACATCCTTTCCTCGGAGCGGCCAGCGCTCGATCAGCCACGTTTTTGCTTTGTAAATAGTAGCCGAAAGTTTCCCCAGCGGCAGTTTTCGGAATGCCAATATTTCCGGATCGCGCCCCCCGGAAAGGTAGTAGGCCCGCGCGAACGAACTTAATAGACGCTTCACAAAAAGCCCCGTGATCATCATATGCAGATCCAACCACTTCGCGTAGGCGCCCCGGATATTTACTCCGCCGGCAAAGCCGATCTCTTCGTCTACGATCATAGTTTTGCGATGATTCCGGTAAAACCAGTGATTGTACACTACGACTTCCGCTCCGGCTTTCGTGAAGGCATCGCGGTTGATGGATCCGAACCAAAAGTGGGCCAAGCGATCAATGATGATCTTAACTTTTACCCCGGCCTTCGCCTTCTCTTTTAGAGTTTCGAATAATTGGTGAGTCTTAGGATCGTCGGTGAGAATGAAGCTTTCCAGAAGGATAGACTTCCGCGCTCCTCGGATTGCCTCCAGCATTGCCGCCCACGCTTTATCTGATTTTGTATAGAATCGATATTTCATAGATCTTATCAACTTATAAACTTAAGAACTTATAAACTATTTTTAAACCAGCATCTTTACCGCCTCCGCGATCTTATCCGGGTCATGCCGAATGAAGCCCGACTTTCTTAGTAGGTCTACGACGATCGGCATCGGACGGGATTTGAAATTATCGGTATCAGCTTCAACGAATTGCGCCTTTTCTGCCGCGTACGGCTTGAAGCGCATTAAGGTTGGCTTAGATTTGTTGATAATCGCGTAGTCCAGCACGTTCTTTCCCAGATAATTTTCGATGCTCGTGACGAAATCGGATGCCCGGAAGCCATTAGTTTCCCCGAATTTAGTCATTAGGTTAACGAAATATATTTTTCTTCCTTGAGTTTGCCGAAGAGCCTCGCGGACTCCTTTCACCAAAAGATTTGGGACTAAACTGGTGTAAATATCACCGGGACCAATAATGACCGCGTCCGCCTCCATAATCGCCCGCTTGGCGGCCGGATTTATTTCCGCTTCCGGCTTGAGCCATACTTTTTTTATTTTCAAATGGCCGTCATGTTTCGGGATATCAATATTTCTCTCCCCTTTTATTAGCTCGCCGTTTTCCAGTTCCGCCATTAAGGAAGCCTTTTTCAAAGTTACCGGCAGAACATCGCCCTGGACCGACAGGATCTTTCCCGCTTCTGTGATTGCCGAATCAAAGCTCCCGGTGATACGTTCGAGCGCGGTTATCATCAGATTGCCGAAGCTGTGCCCGGATAAGCCGCTCCCCTCCTGGAAGCGATAATTAAAAAGTTCCGAAAGAATTTTATTATCGGAGGCCGAGAGAGCTATCATTGCCCGGCGGATATCTCCGGGGGGCAGGATGCCGAATTCTTCCCGCAGAATTCCGGATGAACCGCCCTCATCCGACATGGTTACGATGGCGGTGATCTTAGAAAAATGTTTTTTTAAACCAAGCAAGACCGGGAAAATTCCGGTCCCTCCGCCGATAACTACTATCTTCTTGTCCTTCATATTGCTATAAATATATCCTTTAATCTTCGGTTAGAAAACCCCGCCACAGCGGGGATTTTAAGTTTAGGAAAGTTTCATCATCGATGGGATGCCGAACCCGCTTTTTGATGTTCCCAGCGAATAGAACAGCCGAGCGCCTTTGTTGGCGTCCATCGCCAAAACTTTGCCCCGTGGATCTTTCGGAGAGCCGAGCAGGTAAATACTTTTTTGCGTCAGAAGATCGGGGCGGACTCTTAGGAGCGCCACTGCCTCTTCTCCGGTCAAGCCGCGGCGATCTTCCCGGTTAAACTTGTTGGCGGCAAAATCTATATCTCCGCCGGCCTCTTTCCCCGATTCCACGTCAAATATTAAATAAGGAGTTTCTGGGACATCCGGGCGTGGTTTGTAGCAATGACGGATGAATTTTTCTTCCCAGTGTCCGCGTGACCAATCCAGAAACCCGGCATATAGCCGATGCATCTGGGTTTGAATGGAAATCGCGGTGTGCGGGATAACGATCAGGCAAGGGACGCAGTTTTCGTGGAAATTTAAATTCAAGACCTCCTTACTTTCCCGGATGAACTCTGCCATTGACGCCAACCTGTAAAAGAAAACTGCTTTATTTTTGACCAGCAGATCAAAATGATTATCGATCAGAAATTTGACCTGTTTGTTAAAGATTTTTACCAGATCATCACGCGCCAGCGCGATCGCGTCAGGCATCTTGGGTTGCCTCAATTTACTAAGCAGATATTACGTGAAAAATCAGTAAATTACAACCCCACGAACTATTTTGATAAGAAAAAACCAGCGCGCGAGCGCTGGTCAACGTTACTTCTTTTTCCCACCCTTGCTGCCTCCTCCGCCACCACCATCGGAGCCGCCGCTGAACATGACGCGGAAGCCGAAGTAAGCGATGGCGAGAGTAATGGCCAGCTTCGCCAGAGCACCTAGGGGCTGGACGGCGACCCAGAGACGTCCCAACAGCTCTGCCAGGAACGAGGCAGTCTGTTCCGGCCAGATGCCAGCGACGATCGCCCCGCCTACGATCACCGTCCCCAATATCTTCTTGGGGCTGCCGAACAGAAAGTCTACGAAGCTGTCCACCGCATGCCTCCTAAAGGGTTACTTTGTTGGCTGGTTATTGGTTAGTTGGAAACGCTGTTTTAATTATACACCTGTTTGACTAAAAAGTCAAGCAATGTTATCCAATGTTCTCGTAGTGCTTTATCTCCCCTGTTTCTACAATGACGGTTACCAGATCAATGCGGCAACCTTTTGCCGCATTGATCAATTCCGACTTTGATCCGGCAAACAACCCGGCAGTCCGCCGGACTTTCTCCAATTTAGCGCGAGTTAGGTTGTCCTCGGGTTGTAGTACAGAGTTTGGCGTAAAACACCGTACACTTTTTACTTCTACGAAAACCAAAGTCCCATCCGGATCTTTGGCGATGATATCAATCTCCCCCCAGGGCTTCCAATAGTTACGGCGCAAAATTTTAAATTTATTGCGAATCAAAAATTCACTCGCCATGTCTTCGCCGATTCTTCCTATTTCCGATTTGTGAGACATTGTTTATCAGATTACTCCGTTGCAGTGTTATAATAACAACATTGCGTACATAGTAAAATGACAAACAACGTAAAACATTTGATATCAGATGATTATCTCCGGGGCCTAGTCGAGGGTGAGGGATGCTTCACCTTTTGTAATATTCCAGTTTATAACCGAAACGGGAAAAAGTTTGCCCTGCCTACTTTTGTAATACAAATGCACGAGCGCGACAAATCTCTTATAGAATCTCTAAAAACAAGACTAGGATTAAAAAACAGAATATACGTTCATAGAAGACCGGCCCTTTCTCAGAAAGATAAGATATATAGACGAGGACCAATGGCCACATTAATTGTTCGCGACATTGGATCACTAAAAAATAAAATTGTGCCATTTTTTTACGGCAAACTCCATGGCAATAAAGGAAGGCAGATGATTGAATGGTTAGAGGCAATAGGAAGCAGAGATGATATTCCGGACAAATATAAGATAATATATCGTCTTCACTCGTATGGCTATTTTGATAAAAAAGTTTCACGTGAAACAAATTTTCAAATCCCCTCACAAATGTTGAACGGTGTTTAACACTTTTATCGCTAAACAATTTTTTGATAAGCAGGCGGTAGGCAGGTGTTAAACAAATCACAATGTTTCACACTGGAAAGACCAATTTGTCAAACACAGATAAATAAGCGGCAATCCGGCAATGCGGCAATTTATATTGAGCTTGCCGAACCATTGCCGAATTAAAAAACCCCGCACCTAGTTGGAGGTGAGAAATTTCTCACCTCTTATAGGTGCGGGGCGGCATTAGACATTCAAATCCCGGAAGTAGGGCATCCCTGATCGCCCGCCAGGCAATAGTTGAGCAGTGGATCGTCGCCCAGGGGAGCTGAAGCGTGTCCATGATTTCTTCGTCCCTCAAAGCAAGCGCCTCCTCGACCCGCCTATCCTTAAGGTATTCCGATAGCCAGCTACCAACAGCTATTAGCCAGCCGCAGCCAACAGTTATGTGTCGGACATCTTCAATTATCCAATGAGTACCCCAGCCCGTACAGGATTCGCAGTTTATGAATTCAATATCTTCGCTTCCGGAGGCGGCGGATGGAATTTTGCCGGATGTTTTGCAGACCGGACAGTTAACGGTCGCGATCTTGAACTGGATCCCGAAAAAATCACGATAGGGGAGGCACTCATCTATGCCGGTCATGATCAAACCTTTTTCGCGGTGATGGAAACTCCCCCAGTTACGCGGTCGTTGATAGTGGTCAATCAGTTCGTCGCTCCACGGCATCAGATTATTCCCCTTGTCTTAAAAATTAGTCTTTGGATGGAAAGCCGGATGTTTTTTTCTACCCACGCGGCATAGGTCGGGCAATTCGCGGAGAGTCCGAGTTTTTCCAAAGAATTTCCGATGCCGGACAATCCGGCAATTTTTATTTCCATCGGATCAGCTACGGAATAATGGCGGAGCTGAAGCTCTGCCCCGGTTTCCGCGATAAAATCGGCATAAAGTTCTCCGAGTTTTATGCGCGCGTCCATATCGCCGGCGGCAGCCAAAGAATAAAGTTCCGCGACACGAGCGGAGTTCGGCGTCATACTTTTCTCCTTTTAAGTTTCTGAAACTAAGATAGCGCGTTGGTTGGAAAAAGAATAGGGGACTACGAAATTGAAAATTTTAAGATTTTTGTTATAGTATCTGGAGAAAGCGCGCTTAGCTCAGTGGTAGAGCGACTCGTTTACACCGAGTAGGTCGGGGGTTCAATCCCCTCAGCGCGCACAATTATTTTGCCCCGCTTCGGCGGGGCTAAGTTGTATGCGCTGGGGAGATTGAAGACCGCAGCAATGTTTTGCCAACAGGCAAAACTTGCGAGGGGCGGCCTGCGACCGAGCCGAGTGGCGACGACCTGCCTGCCGGTAGGCAGGGACGAGAGTTGTAGGAAGTCCCCTCAGCGCGCACTAAATATCGGATACTTGGAATCGCCTCTCGCCCTACTGGGCTCGAAACCTTCAGTCGCTCTTCGCGACTTGCGGCCCGCGGTTCGATTTCTAACTAGAAGGCATGAAATTCTAAACCCGCGCTTTGCGCGGGTTTAGAATTTCATGCTCCCACTTGGAATCGAACCAAGGTTTGCGGATTAAGAGTCCGTAGCTTTACCACTAAGCTATGGGAGCTTATTTCTGGGGTGTGGATAACTTTCGGATAACTACTTTAACAATTTTGCCCTATTGGTTTGTTCCCACGGCAGGTCTATATCTGTTCGACCAAAATGCCCATAAGCGGCGGTCTGTAAGTAAATCGGACGAAGCAGGTTCAAATCTCTGATTATTGCCGCCGGGCGGAAATCAAAAACTCGACTTACTATATCAGCAATTTTATTATCTGACAACTTCCCGGTGCCGAAAGTGTTGACGTTGAACGCCAATGGCCGGCTCATGCCGATAGCGTAGGCAACCTTCACTTCTGCTTTGTCGGCTAGGCCGGCGGCAACGATATTCTTGGCAGCCCAACGCATGGCGTAGGCCGCGGAGCGGTCCACTTTGCTCGGATCCTTGCCGGAGAACGCGCCGCCGCCGTGTTTGGCCATGCCGCCGTAGGTATCTACAATAATTTTTCGCCCGGTAAGTCCGGTGTCGCCTGCCGGGCCACCAATCACGAACCGTCCCGTTGGATTAACGAATATCTCGGTGTTTTTGGTCATTAAATTTTTTGCAACGACCGGCCTAATCACTTTTTCGATCAACGCTTTTCGCAGTTGCTCGCCGGAAAAATCCGGATGATGCTGAGTAGAAATTAAAATATTTTTTAGGTGATGCGGTTTGCCATCGCGGTATTCAACCGTGACTTGTGTCTTACCGTCGGGCCGGAGATGGGGGAGTGTGCCGCCTTTTCTGACTTGAGAAAGTTTCAAGGCGAGCGCGTGCGCGAGAGCAATCGGTAGAGGCATCAGAGTTTTTGTTTCGTTGCAGGCGTAACCGTACATCATTCCTTGGTCTCCGGCACCCTGCTCCATCGGATCTTTTTGATCCACGCCCATCGCGATGTCCGGCGATTGCCGATTGATCATCAGGGTGATTTTTACCTTTTTGGCGTCCAATCCTTTTTCAACGCTGTCATAGCCGATATTTTTTATAACTTGCCGGGCTACCTTTTCCGCGTCAACTTTGCCTTTGGAGGTAATTTCTCCGCCGATCACTAATTGGTCATTGCAGGCAAAAGTTTCGCAGGCGACCCGTGATTTCGGGTCCTGCGCTAAATAAGCGTCCAAAATGGCGTCACTAATCTGATCGCAGACTTTATCCGGATGACCTTCAGTTACCGATTCCGATGCAAGATAATCTATTTTCATCCCGTTTAGAAGTAAAACAAACTAGGACCTTTTTCTAATACTAGAATAGATGAGATAAAATTTTTCTTGTAGTTAATCATAATAATGTGAACTTCTAACGGGATTCATACCTAAATTCTAAACTTTCAGATTTAAACTTTCAACCTCCATCCCGCTGTGCCGCCCCGGTAGGAATCGCCTCTCGCCCTGCTGGGCTCGAAACCTACGCCCCCTCTTCGGGGGCTGCGGCCCGCGGTTCGATTCCACAGAAAACATGAAATCTAAAACAGGGCATATGCCCTGTTTTAGATTTATGCCCCCGGTAGGAATCGAACCTACATCTCCTGGTTCGAAGCCAGGTATTCTAACCATTGTACTACAGGGGCGAACCCTAAAATCTACCTAATTCTAGCACTTTCTTTGCCTATTGACAAATCCTGTGGGTTTGCTATAATGTGCGTGTTAGTTAAGAAGTAGCTCTTTCCAAAAAACCAGTCCTGTACTTCATATATCGCATCAATTTGGCGGAGCGAATTTCGAGAAAAATCCGCGACGCGAGGAATGTAGCATACAAGTGTATGCGAGTGATGAGCAACAAAGAATTTTTCCAAAATTAGCCCGCCCCTTCGGGGAAGCTAAAAAAATGGGCAATTTCTTTGTTCGCTCACCTCGCCTTGCATTTGCAAGGCTTCGGCTCGCTTCGCGAACTCGTCTCATTTTTTAGCTTCCAAATTGACGGGATGTATGAAGTACAGGACCATAAACATCAAATCTGTTTTTCCGCCATCACTTCGATGGCGGGCAGATTGATCTAATGAGTCATTTGAGGAGAGTAAGATGAGCGAGAACACGGGCAAGCTGGTGGAAGTTCGGGATGTGCCGCGTACGGCGGCGGAGTTGAAGGGCGAGGGCAAGGACCTCGCGAAGTTCCCGACGACGCCGCATCTCTGGGCGTTGATCATGGAGAAGCACTGCAAGCATCTCCATGGCAAGTTCGGGGAGATGGCTGCCGCGAAGGTCGAGAAGGACCCCGACGGTGAGCAGATCACCCGGGCGGAGGGCGAACCGGTCGTGCTGGCCGAGCTCGAAAAGAGCCGCGCCGACCACGACAGCAAGGTCGCTGCCGAGGCGGCCCGGCAGGCCATCATCGATCGGCGTCCGGAGGACATCGATCAGGTGACCTGCGCCTGCGGGTACATCTACCAGCCCAAGACGTGGGTCGCCACGATCGAGGACCGGAAGACGGGTGCGCTGAAGGCGATCACTCGGAAGACCGATCGCGGCGAGGAAGCTCGCCGGAACGGCGAATTCCGGATCGACGGAAGGGACGTCCTTCCGACCTGCGCCAAGTGCGCGCAGGCGATCGAGAGGGCTTACATGAACGCCCTCTACGAGGCGGCGAAGTCCATCGAGAGCCAGGACGAGAAGAAGGCGTTCATCGCGGAAGGGAAGCGTCTCTTCCACAAGATGAACGGCCGGACGTATGACGACGCCAACACCGTCGTCGAGGCGATCAAGCGGGTCGCCGAGGAGCGGGATGAGAAGGCGAAGGGTCGTTCCGCCGCGGCCGAGAAGATCACCAACCAGCTGCTCGGGACTCTCCGTAAGAGCCCGGGGCGCGGGATGCGGGATCTGAACCGTCGAAAGTAGTGATGTGCCGCCGAGAGGAATTTTCTCTCGGCGGTTTTATTTTTCAAGAGGATTTGACAGAATTATTACTATCTGCTATACTCTCGGCAGAGTTGTTTGAAAATAAAAACCCATCCCATACAAATTGTCTGGGATAATTTCTCTCGAAAGGAGAAAGCCATGAGCGTTCGTGAAGAGCTGGATAAGCTGGCAACGACGAAGTGGACTGATCCTCGGACCAATGAGGAGAAGACGGGGCATGCCCGGGCGCGCTTCACCGCGGCCAAAGGCGCCATCGCCCAGGCGTACAATCTGGAAAGCCGGATTCGTGAGCTTTCTCACGAAGCCATCGTCGCTTTCAAAGCGGGTGATGTGGTCGGCGCTGATGAACGGAAGTTGGCGATGGACGAGCTGTGGGAAAAAATGGCCGCCCTGGATCTTCCTGGGGATGTTGCCTGGCAACATGATGCCCAGGCCGCCCAGGAAAGAGGGGAGCTCTACGGGGTGCTCTGGTTGCATTCCAAGATCTTCGGCGGTCCGGAATCGGTCATGCCTTCGGCGGAAACTCTTCGTATGACCATTCCCAGCTGGCTGGCCGGTCTTGCCGACGCGGTCACGGAGACTTCCAAATTGCTTCGCAAGAAGCTGCGTGGGCGTGACGTGAGTCGCGCGGAGAGAATTTCTCTTCGGGAAAAGTTCATTTCGGTCGCCGAAGAGGTGCTGGACTTCCTCAATCAGTTCGAGGATGTTCTCCCGATGCTGGTCAACAACAGCCGCTACCGCGGGTTCATGAATACCTTCCGTGGTGTGTTGGGACGGGTGGAGCGCTGCATCGAGATTCACGAGGAGGCCCTGGTCGCCATGCTGGATCGGATGGCGGCAGATGCTCCGGCCGTGGCCGAACCCTGTTCGTGCAAGGAACCGGTGAAGGCCCTCGGCTCGGATGTGAGCGAGCCGCCGTATGATCCTCCGGATCCGGTGGTGGCCGAAACCAAGGACGATTTCGACCCTCCGCACATGGAGTTGGACTAGGAGAAACAGACACCCCCGCGCAAGTTGCGCGGGGGATTTTTTTCCAATTTTCTTAGCGAGTATTCGAGCGGCTTGAGAATTGCGAACCCCGCACCTACGAGAGGTGAGGGCGCTCACCTCTAACTAGGTGCGGGGTAAAGGTTTGGCAGCCAATCGCTACGCTCTTGGGCCAAGCCCTTTATTTCGCAAAGGGGTTCCTGGCTCCTCGGATTTCAAAATGCAGATGACAGCCCGTCGGGCCGTGAACGTTGCCGGTGTTGCCGATGTTGGCGATGACATCGCCCTGGAGAACATAATCCCCGACCGATACCAAGTTTTTCTGCGTGTGCGCGTATTTAGTCACCGAGCCATTCGGATGCTCTATCTCCACATAACCGCCATAACCGTCATTCCAACCTGATAACTTTTCACCAATGACCAACCCTTCGGCGGAAGCATAAATAGAAGTACCGCAGGCATTGGCTATATCAACGCCGTTATAATAATGTAGCTTTCCCCAGTTCCAGCCGGTAGTTGGCAAAATGAAATAACCGGGATAGTTAGGGAGGTCGGCGATGGAAGCGCTGGCAAAAGTCTTCTTCGGTTTTGCTCCGGGAATAACCAACGAACTTCCTATTTTCAGACCGCTGGCGGAAATTTTATTAAACTGGGTAATTTTTGAGGAAGTTACTCCGTAAAATTCTGCCACCGAATCAATCGTTTCCCCCTCTTCAACCTGATGCAGAACACCGGACACCGGAAGAATAACTACCTCCTGCCCCGGGCGGACGGTGTTGCCTAAACTGGCATTAGCCCAAAAAATAGTATTTAGAGAAATTCCAAAATTAGCGGCGATCTTAGAAAGTGAGTCGCCCTTCTGAACTTTATAAACGAGCAGGCCGTCGCGAGTCGGCAAGATTGTGCTTAGTGGATTGCCGGCATTTAGCACCGAGTCGCCTTCTACTACTATGAAGCCGGCGGTCGCGTCTTGGTCGTCTGCCATCTGGAAATTATCTTCAAAAACCTGGCCGGCATAAAAGGAGTCTTCCTCCGCTCCCGCGGCATTAACCAGGCTGGCCAAAAAAGGCTCGCTCGGACTGATTGGGACGCGGGCATTTTTCGCTGTCACGAGGAAGTGAAGCCCGATTCCCATAATAACCAAAACAACCGGTAGTACGGTTGTCATAGGGAGCTTATTTAAAATTGATTTAACCTTAAGAATACCTGTATAATATCACGAATGGACAGAAATCTCAATGATAAGCAAAAAGAAGCCGTTGAGCATGAAGGCGGACCGATCCTTATCGCCGCCGGAGCCGGTTCGGGCAAAACTAAGACCCTAACCGCTCGCCTTGCTTACCTAATTGAAAAAGGCGCCGATCCAAGCAAAATAATCGCGATTACATTTACCAACAAAGCGGCGAAAGAAATGGCTGATAGGGTTACTTCGTTACTTGGTTCCTTGGTTGTTAGACAAAGAGCACCAACTAACCAACTAACCAAGCTACCTTTCCTTGGGACGTTTCATTCCCTCTGCGCCCGCATTTTGAAAGAGGAGGCGGCATTAGTGAGCAGGACATCCAATTTCACTATTTATGATGCTGATGACTCTTTGAGTCTGATAAAAAAAATAATGAAGGCGCTGGATATTTCCAAAGACACCATTAGTCCGGTGGCGATCCAAAACCGCGTTTCCCAGATCAAGAGCGAGATGCTTTCTTCCGAAGATTTTGACAAGATCACTAAGAAGATATTTGAAAAATATGAAGCAACTTTAATTTCCAGCAATGCCTTTGATTTTGATGATCTGATCGTGAAAGCGGTAGAAATTTTTGAGAGACATCCTAAAGTTCTGGAGAAATACCGGGGCCGCTTTAACTGGATATTAGTGGATGAATACCAGGATATTAATACCGCGCAGTATAAATTCATCCGTCTGCTTGCCGAGGAGCATCAGAATTTAAGCGTTGTCGGCGATGACCAGCAGGCAATTTATAGTTTCCGCGGGGCGGATTTTCGTAATTTTTTGAACTTTCAGAGCGATTGGCCGAAAGCCAGGATCGTTAAATTGGAGCAGAATTACCGGTCGGCGAGTAATATCATTGATGCCGCCTCCGCGTTGATGAAAAATAATAAATTACAGACCCCGAAAACTCTTTGGACGGAGAACGCGGCCGGTGAACCGATCAAAATTTTGCGGGTTTCCGATCCGGAAGAAGAGGCGGCGATCGTGGCAAGCCAGATCGAGGCTACTCGGGACGTCTCGGTAGCGGTGTTGTACCGCACTAACGCCCAATCGCGCGCTATCGAGCAGGCGCTGATCGCCTCCAACGTTCCTTATAAGATCTTCGGCGGACTGAAATTTTACGAACGTAAAGAGATCAAGGATCTAGTTGCCGGACTGCGGTTGGCGTCAAATCCCAGCGATTCGGTCAGCGCGGAAAGGATTTCTAAAAATTTTGATAAGAAAACCGCGCAATACCTCCTCGCGGAACTTCCCCGGCTGGGCGGCAAGCTGAATATTCTGGAGCTAATAAATTTTTTCATTGAAAATGCCAACTACATAGAATTTTTGGAAAAGGAATATAAGAATGCCCGGGAGAGGACGGAGAACGTAAATGAATTTATTGTTTTTGCCTCCACTTTCTCCTCCGGAGGAGGATCCGCCTCCGGCGGAAAAGACTTAGAGGAATTTTTGGAACGGATCTCTCTTTTGCAATCCACCGACTCCCCATCCAAATCGTCGGTCGTCGGTCGTCAGTCGTTAGTCGCTCCGGTTTCTTTAATGACCATCCATATGGCGAAAGGGTTGGAGTTTGACAACGTATTCGTGATTGGTTGCGCGGATGGCATTTTACCGCACGAACGCTCTTACGGATCGCTGGATGACATAGAAGAAGAACGGCGACTAATGTACGTGGCAATGACCAGAGCGCGCAAAAAACTTTGGCTCACCCTTTCCGGAACGCCGTCGCGATTTTTATATGAACTTCCCGGGCATCTGACTGATTTCACCGACATCGCTTTGGGTAAGAAAGATCTACCAGATGAGGATGAAATGTATATAAGCTACGAATAAAAAACCGAGCACATAACTTATGTGCTCGGGTGGTTTAAAATGGGATATTTACTCCGGCAAACCATCTAACGCCGCTAGTTCCTTCTTCTTCGAAATGAAGAGAGGAACCAACGATCTCGCGACGGAAAGTGTCGCCGTTTCCGTAGTATCCTTGAGCTCCGACTTCGAGCCAGCGCAGCGCTTCATGTTCTCCGAAAAGCGCCAATGGACGTAAGGCGATCTCCGCCTCCGCCCATGTCCCGCCGGTATCAAAGTTTTTTATTCCTTCTACCGAGGCCGAGAGCCAGCGGAAAACATTTCCCTCCAGCATCAGTCCCGCCTCTTGGCTACCGTCGGACAGCGATCGTTCGTAGCTGATATGCAGGGCATAATTTCGCCATGAGATCCGCTCGACTCCCTTAATGGTCGGTCCGTGCAGGGTGAGGTAGCTGTAGAAATCCGGCCAATTGATCCGGAAGTCTCCCAGTTCTAGCGCCAGCGGTTCTACCGCGTCATTGCCGGTAATCCAGTAATCAAACCAGGCGACCACGAACGAAACGGTGCTGTTGGAGAGCAACTTGGGGATCTGACTGGTGGACCGGATCTGATTTTTGTCCGTTTTGACCCCGGCACGCCCCAGATCTTTTATGTACAGCGAGATGTCGTCGCTTTTGCCGTCCATGGAGTACATCACCGTTCCCGCCGAATTGACGAAAAAAGTGATCGCGTCCAGCGGATGAGCTTTTCCGCGCAAGGTCTTCAGCCCGACCATTTCCGCGTTGTATTGTTCCTGATTCAGACCGTCCCCGGTGATGAAAGCATTGTAGTATGCCTCATAACGCTGACGCTTTTTGTCGTTTTTGAATTTCTGAAATTCTTCCGTTGATTGACTGGCATACAGGAACTCGCCGGGAACAAAGGACTGGAGGGCGATCTGCCGGAAGGCGATACCCGGATCGGTAAAATATTCGGTCTGGTCGTCCAGTGAGGAAAGAAATCTTGGATTGTCCATTCCCGCCAAATTATAAGCGCGGAAGTGGCCGTATTCATGAGACGCGCCGGCAATCGGAATTTCTAGCAGGATCAATGGCAGAGCAGAACCGAGCGAGCGGATCATTCTTTCCGCCGGGGTCTGATCCTTGGGGCGTGATCCCCAGATAAGCTTTCCGGCGGCAAAATTCAATGTTTCGCAGCTGCTCAAAGTCAGACTGGTGATCAATGCCCGGCCATAGAGTCCGTCGTTGGCTGATGCGTCAAAATAAATACGCGCGCGGCCCTCGGGTCGGATGGCGAAACTATCGGGCTCAAAAATGGATGAAGTATCCTTTTCTTCTCCCAGCGCGAGGATCGGCATTGCAAGAACCAGCACCGTTACGAGCCCGCAGGCGGTCCGCTTATTCTTCACGGCTGTTCTCCTAAAGTAAATTTAAAGAAGCTGGCAAGAGTTTACAATAAATCTCGTCAAAAGTAAATAGCGCGATCCACGCACATTTTGTATTCAATCACTTCTTAATCTCGGGCATCGCGAACTGCACTGCCCGTGCCTGCCTGTCGGCAGGCACGGGCTTTAATTTCTTTTGCAGAAATCTGTACCGCAAAATGTGCGGGATAAGGTTTTCTAAACAAAATCCCCGTAACTATACGGAGATTTTGTAGAAAGCCTTTACTTTGCGACTTCCCGAACCTTCTTTTCGATCTCGTGCAGAAGTTTTTTGTCTTCCTGAAGCTTGGCTTTTACGTTCTCAATTCCGACGGCCAATTTTTCTCCTTCAAAGCTGTAGGATGCTCCGGATTTAGTGATCACGCCATGTTTTAAAGCGGCGTTGGCGACATCGGATTCATAGGAAATTCCTTCGCCGTACATAATATCAAATTCCGCCAGTCGAAACGGAGCGGCTACTTTATTTTTTACTACCTTTGCCCTGACGCGGTTGCCGACGACGGCCTCGCCTTTTTTGATTACGGCTTCTTTGCGGACATCAATGCGGACGGAGCAATAGAATTTCAGGGCCCGTCCCCCGGGAGTAGTTTCCGGATTCCCGAACATTATCCCGATCTTTTCGCGCAACTGATTGATGAAAATGATCATCGTATTTGATTTGGCGGCGATGGCGGTCAGCTTGCGGAGGGCTTGTGACATCATTCTTGCCTGCAGGCCCATATATTGCGCTCCCATCTCTCCTTCAATTTCTATTTTCGGTGTCAGGGCAGCAACGGAGTCTACCACCACCACATCGATCATTGCCGAGCGCACCAGACTTTCCAGAATATTTAGCGCCTCTTCTCCATTGTCCGGCTGGGAGATCAGTAATTCTTTTACTTTCACGCCGAGCTTTTCGGCATATTCGGGGTCCATCGCGTGTTCGGCATCAATGAACGCCGCCTTTCCGCCTTTTTTCTGGGCTTGGGCGATAACATTCAGCGCGAGAGTGGTTTTTCCGGAAGATTCCGGTCCGTAGATCTCAATAATTCTTCCTTTCGGTAATCCGCCCACGCCCAGTGCCATATCCAGCGAAAAAGAGCCCGTCGGAATAATATCCACATTGATCTTTTTTACATCACCGAGTTTCATAACCGCTCCTTCGCCGAATTTTGCTTGGAGCGATTCTAATAAGCCATCAATGTCTTTGTCTCCTTCTGCCTTTTTTTCCACCTCTTTTTTATTTGTCATAATTGGACTGCACTAATATAACTAATCTAGCGCGAATATACAAATTTTTAATTAGTGATTAGTATATTCGTGCTCGATTCGTATATTCGTGGAGTTTATGGTGTTGGTTGATAAATAATTTGTTTTACGACTTTAGTTTCCCGGCCCAGAAATCTTTTAGCCACGATCTCAAAAGTATTTAGGCCAGGTTGCAAGCTATAATTTTCCTGGAAACGCCCATCCTTGTCAACAAAAACCACTTCGCCGTTCACCGAAACCTTGTCTCTGGCGTCGATCAAGCCGCTCAACTCATAAGACGGCAGGGTAGAAATAAAGGTGGCGCTTAAAGGATTGGTGACCTCCAGATCGGGAATGCCGATCAGGCTTTGGGCGTTGATGGCGAGGTAGGCTATCGCGATGGTGGCAACCGACCCGGCTATCCACCATCGGTAATCTATTTTTTTTATCGCGAACCGGTTCTCGGGCAGGCGATCTTCTTCTCCGGAAGAAAGCACTTCCGCTTCGTCCCGGTATTTTGACCACAATTCATCAGGAGCGAATTCCAGCGCCGATTCCAGTTTTTTGAAATAACTTCGCGCGTAAGGCGCGGCCGGCATTTTGTGCCATTCGCCCGAAAGCATCGCGTCAATATAATGCTTTGGAATGCCGGTCAGCAGATAAATTTTTTCCTGGTTAAGGCCTTTTGAGCCCAATCTTTCCCAAATAATCTCTTGAAGAAGTTTTGATTCCATAAGCAAGTTCACTCGCATTATAAAGAGTTTTTTTATGGCGCACAACGGGATTGACAAGCAGGGCATTAGAGTGCTACTATCCTTCCTAGAACCCTTACAGAAAGAAAGGAAACAGGATGAGCGATCCAAGAGAAGGAACGGTTACGAAGGATTTGGCGGAGTCGGCGCTGAAGGGAGCGGAAGCAGAACTCGCGAAAGCAGAGAGCGCGGCTCGGGTAGTTGCTGATGAGATCGCGAAATCTCGATTGGCTATTCAGGCTTTGCTGGGAAGATTGTATAGAATTTCGAAAGAATTCCCCACCTGGAAAACCATCAAGCTGGGAACTCGTCCCAACGTGGCAGCTCTCAAGCGGGCGATCATCGCCCAGAAGAACCGGATCTCCCCCTGGGGTAATGACATTCTGGACAGAATCTCGGTCAGCCCCAAGGAAACCGAGATCGATCTGGTCAGATTGACCGTCGCTGAACTGGGACTCCCCAAGGGCGGCATCCGAGAGCAGATCTACGAAAAAGCCAAAGAACTCGGCTTGTATCCCTGCCCCGCCGAAGTCGGTCCCCAGCTTCGTCTCCAATACCAGGATCAGCCCTCCGGGGAATGGCTCCTGATTGGAATGAAGCCGATCACCGACTCGAGCGGCGACCCGGACGTGTTCCTCGTGGAGCATGGCGGCGGCGATCGCTGGCTCGGCGCGAATGACGGCTACGCTGACGACTTCTGGGATCCCGGGGACCGCTGGGTGTTCGTCCGTCGCAAGTAGCTCTTTGTCCTTGGATCATTAGGCCTTGCCCTTTGATCCTTTGTCCCCGCACCGAAAGGTGCGGGGGTTTGTTTTTTTGCAGAAATTTAAGCCAACGGATCCGGATTTTGAGGCCCAGGGTCTCCGCCGTTGCCTGCCGCGCCATCCGTGTACACATCTCTGGGCTTAGCCCCATCTCCCGGGCCGATGACGCCTTTGTCTTCCATAATATCCAACAAGCGGGCGGCTCGGGCATAGCCGACTTTCAAACGTCGCTGGAGCAACGAAGCCGAGGCTTTCTGCGCTTCGGTTACTACACGCAACGCTTCGTGATAAAGTTCGTCGTCGGATTCATCGGCCGCGTCCATATTATTCAGAAAATCCGTTGGCTCATTCCTCATCGGCATTGGCGATCCTTCCGGAATTTCCGCTTCCATATCCGCTAGTTCATTATTGTCCGCTACGAAATTGGCGACGCTTTTTATTTCCTCCTCGGAGATGTAGGCTCCCTGAATACGTTTTGGTTTTGAGAATTCTGAAGAGATAAATAGCATATCGCCGCCGCCTAGCAGCTTTTCCGCGCCTGCCATATCAAGGATGGTGCGGGAGTCCACTTGGCTGGCTACTTGCAGGGCCATGCGGGAGGTAATGTTGGCCTTAATCAAACCGGTTACCACTTCCACCGAAGGCCGCTGGGTAGCCACTATCAAGTGAATGCCGGTGGCGCGCGCCATTTGGGCAAGCCGGACAATCGAGCCTTCTATTTCTTTACCGAAAGCCGCCATTAGGTCGGCCAGTTCGTCTACTACTAATAGTAGATAGGGGAGGGGTGGAGACTTTTTCTGATTGTAAGATCGGATATCACGCGCGCCGGCTTCCAGTAAAATTTCGTACCGTCGCTCCATTTCTTTGATCGCCCAGCGGAACAAGCCGATCGCTTTTTTGCCCTCAATGATCACCGGGGCGATCAGATGCGGTATTCCTCCGTAGACGGAAAGCTCTACGCGCTTGGGGTCGATCAGCGCCAGCCGCAGAGTGGCGGGAGAATTTTTATATAGCAGTGAAACAATCAGAGAATGGATACCCACGCTTTTTCCGCTGCCGGTCGCGCCCGCTACCAGCAAATGAGGCATTTTTTCAATGTCAGCCATGATCGGCTCGCCGCTGACTCCGCGTCCCACGATGAACGCCAATGGGCCGGATTCTTTAAATTCCGGATAGGAGATCAAACTACCGAGGCGGACGATGGCGGCGGATTTGTTCGGCACCTCAATTCCTACTAATGATTTGCCCGGGATAGGAGCTTCGATGCGGATAGGGTGGGCGGCCAGGGCCAGAGAAAGGTCTTGGTTTAACGCCAGAATTTTTGCAATTTTTACCCCTTCGGCCGGCTTTAGCGTGTATCGGGTAACCTTCGGTCCGATATTTATTTCCCCCATTTCTACCGGAATACCGAAGCTGTCCAAAGTTCTTTTGATAATATTCGCGTTAGCCCGCAGGTCGCCGGAAGTGGGTTTTTCTACCGAAGATTTTAATAGCGACAAAGGCGGGGCGACATAATTGCCGTATTCTTTTATTTTTAAAGATGCTTTTTTGTTGGAGGCCGGTGTAACCACCGCTTCTTCCGCCGATTCAATATCCTGCTCATTTTCATCATCATTTTCCTCTCCGGATCTTTTAGTTTTTTCTGCCGGGGCATTCGGGGCATCAAGAGCTATTTTCACTTCATCCATATCTTCCGAACGGGTTTTCTTGGCCGGCTCCTCGTCTTCGTCATTACGGCGGCGGAAATTTATGGAAGCGTTAAAAGTTATCAACAAAGAAGCGATTATTAAAATAGCGGCAAGGATGATCGAGGCGGTGTAGCCGAACAGCGTTTCCAGAAATCCGATCCCGCGGCCGACCAGCCCACCCTTCCCGTCCATTAATATATCCAGCAATCCAAGCCCGAAGGTTACGAAGAGAACCGATCCGATCGCGCTGGTTAGCATCAAGACCCGTTGTCGGGCGAATAGAAACAGCACCGCGACCAAGAGGGCAGTTATCGGCAGAAGGAAATAGCCCCAACCGAACAGTTTTTCCAGCACCAGATAAATGAATTCTCCTACCGGACCGGCTTTTTGGAAGGCGGCCAGCAAGAAAAGAACCGCGAAACCGGCTAATAAAATGGCGACAATGCTTTTTTTAGTTTCCGGGCTGATCAAGGGGGACTCCGTCTTCCTATTTTTTTTAGACATCAATAGTATTTTATGCCAGAATCTAGCTGATGACCAGAGTTTACCAGTCCGCCGTCGGTTTTAACCCCACACATAAGGAGCATTTCCGTTTTCTGGTCTCTGCCTAGTACCATTTCATCAATTGGCTACCTAATTTATTTATGCGAACACCAATGTTCAATTCGAAGAAAACGGACGGGCAGAGCAATGCTCCTTATGTGATGGGGTTTGACATGGACGGCGTGATCGTCGATAACACCCAGAATAAAATTCGCCTCGCGAAGCAATTTGGGTTTGATTTGAAGCCGGCCGATGCTGTCGCGGAGCGGTTTCAGCGGTTGATTCCCGAGACAATCTTAGCCAAGATGAGGCCCATTCTCTATGACAGCGAGGATATGGGGTTGAAGCCGGATATTATTCCGGGAGCCCGGGAGGGTTTGGAGATGGTCCGGCAATCCGGCCGGCCGTACTTTTTGATCTCTCGGCGGGGTAATTGGATGATGGCCGTTAAGATGCTGGAACATCAGGGTTTGTGGCCTAAATATTTTAATCGCGACAATGCTTTTTTCGTGATCACTCCGGAGGATAAAGATATTAAAGCTAAGTCGTTAGGCATTAGCGCATACGTTGATGATCAGCCTAGCGTTTTAGAGAAACTGGCCAGCGTTCCCCAGCGTTTGCTTTTTGACCAATTCCGGCAGTTTGGTGATCTTTCTTTTCCGCACAAAAAAGTTTCTTCTTGGGAGGAATTGATGGGCTTTCTCGAAATTAGTTAATAATTTCGTAAGAAAACCATCACCCCGCACATAAATCCATGACCACATCTGAAGAAAATAAAGCCAAAACAATTTCATTAGATTTCTTTGCAACCATCGGTCGTCTGGTTGGAATTATGTGCGGGGTGCTCAATTTTATAACTACTCGCTATGCTCACAGATAAAATTGGCATTTTTAAGGCTTACGATGTGCGCGGTCGTTATCCCGATGAGATCAACGAGGCGGCGGTAAAAGAAATCGTTTCCGTCCTGGTGAAAAAATTCGGCAAGAAAAAAATTGTTGTCGGTCACGACGCCCGCCTTAGTTCAAAATCGCTTTATAAAGCAATTTTGAACGGAATTACGAATAATGAATTAAGAATTAAGTACTCAAGCCTCCCCCGCGTAGTTCATAATTCTAGATTCGTTATTCATTCCATCGGCCAATGCTCCACTCCGATGTTTTATTTTTGGTGTCATAAATTAAAATTACCGGGGATTATGGTCACTGCTTCGCACAACCCGAAAGAATTTAATGGTTTGAAAGTTGTCGGAACCGACGGTTCGATAATCAGCGGGACAGAAATAAAAAAATGGATCCCTGCACATAATAAGGATTATTAACCTGAAGCCGTAGTTTATGTATGCAATCATGTTTATTCAACTAAAACAGTCGTCTAAATTAAATCAAGGATGCGAAAACGCTTCGCAATCCTTGTTATGTGAGGGATGGATTATTTAAAGCCCTACGCGGATTTTTTGAGAAAGAAGTTTAGTCTGCGTGTACCGATGCGGGCGGTTTTTGATTGTTCGAACGGGACCACCGGATTAATTCTGAAAGAATTAATCCGAGAATTACGAATAACGAATAACGAATTATGGCGTAATTCTAAATTCATAATTCTTAATTCTACCCCTGATGGGAATTTCCCGGCGCATGGACCGAACCCGATGGTGAAAGGAGCACTGAATGATCTTAAAAAAGCCGTTTTGAGAAACGGGGCAGATTTCGGGGCGATCTTTGACGCGGACGGCGACCGGGTGTTTTTTATAGACGACCGAGGGCGGGAAGTTCCTGCCGACGCGGTTTTGGGTTTGATCAGCCAAGCTTTCCCCGGGCCCATCGTGACCGATATTCGTTCCGGCTATTTGGCTAAAGAGCTGATCGTGGCCGGAAGAAAAAAGATCATTGAATCCCGGGTTGGCCATACCTTTTTTAAAAGATTAATGAGAAGGAGAAAGTGCGGGTTTGGTGGCGAGATCTCCGGACATTACTATTCACCTTTGGCTGACGGAACCTTTTTTGATTCTGGGATCGCCGCGGCGGTTTATTTTGCCAACGAAGTTTCTGAATTAAAGATGTTGGGCGGGAAACTTTCGGAATGGTTGGATAGTCTGCCGAGATATTTCCGTTCCGGAGAAATTAATTTCCAAGTTGACGACAAAGAAGAGGTAATGGTAAAAGTTGAAAGGCAATTTAAAAGATCTGCCGGGAAAATTTCCAAACTCGATGGCCTAAAAATGGAATTCGGAAATGCCGCGCGCTCCGAAGCCTTGGCGGAGGAGTGGTGGTTCAGCTTGCGGCCGTCCCAAACAGAGAATTTTTTGCGTTTGAATTTAGAAGCGAAGGACGAAAAAATGTTCAGGCGCCGCCTTGCTGAATTGAAGCGCCTGATTTAATCTCAAGTCAGTCTTTTTGAAAGGAGAAATCGGTGCAGCGCGTTAACGGCCACCAGGTCGCTGAAAAAATTTTGGCGCGTCTTGGTAGTTTGCCCGTTCCGGAGAAAATTTTGTCATTGATCTCCTTTGAGCCATCGGATGCTTTTTCCAGTTTTGCCAGACAACAGATGAAGACGGCGGGGAGGTTGGGCTTGGGCGTCAGGATCTTGTACCGGGCGGAAACCAAAAGCACTTTAGAGCTGGTCGCCGAGTTGGATCGGTTTGGAGATGATGAAACGGTTGGCGGCTTGGTGCTCCAGCTGCCACTTCCTCCGCGGTTCAACAAACGGAAAGTACTCGCGAGTATCCCTCCCGAAAAGGATATTGATGCCTTGAATCCGGCTACCTCGGGAATCGACGCCCCGGCGGTGCTGGCGGTGGAGAATATTTTGCGGACCAGTCATCCAGACCGCGAGGACGCGGACTGGCATGGTTGTCGGGCTTGTATCGTCGGTGCCGGGACTTTGATCGGTCGGCCCCTCCATCACTATTTTGAAAGTTTGGGAATGAAGTCGCGGATGCTGAATAGTAAGTCCTCGTTGGATGAAATTGTCGATGCCGACCTGGTAATTTCCGGAACTGGCGTACCCGGCTTGATCCGGCCGGAGCTCCTGAAACCCGGAGCCGATCTGATCGACTTTGGTTATCCCGGGGATGTTAAGGAAGATGATGGATGGCTCGATAAGGTCGGTTGGTACACTCCCGCCAAAGGCGGCACCGGACCGATTCTGGTGGCTTGCATGTTTGAAAATTTTTATCGTCTTTGCGGATCATTACGTAAAAATTAGGCCCCTTGCGGGCCTTTTTTGTTGGCGGTTGTATTTGACTCGGTAGGATAAATAGTTTATTATCTTTCCAGTTCTACAAAAAGGAGGAATAGATGAATGGTTTCCGGATCTTTGCCGTCGTCGTGGTCGCGTGCTTGCTTTCCGGGTGTGGAGGCGTGGGTTGGAGTGTGACTCCTTATGCCGGCGTCTACGGAAACGCCGGTGACGATGACAACGATGGCATTGGTTGGCAGGGAGGCATTTCCGTGACTTTTTCTAATGGAAGGCCGGCTGTCCCGGCAGTTATCCATCCGCCTTCGTCTTATCGCAACGAGGTAAACGTCAACAACGAGGTTTCTAGCTCTTCTTCGAGCGTTTCATCGTCCAACTCCACCAGTTCCGCGACGCAAAGTCAGTCGCAGAATCAGGAGCAGTCGCAGAGTCAGTCCCAGAGCCAAAACCAGGAGCAGTCCGGTGGCGGTTCCGGTAGTGGCGACGATGATGATCGCGACCACCCCGGTCATGGACACGGACATGGTCACGGACATGGACATGGCGGCGGTCATGGACACGGCCCCGACCACGATGACGATCATGATGATTAACAAAACGCCCCGAGTGATCGGGGCGTTTCTATTAGTCATTGCAAATCCCCTGTAAAACGAGGGTAGTTGGTAAATCAGTTATTTAGTTAATTAGGTGTTGCGGGGACTAGCGCGTGCCTGCCTGCCGGCAGGGAAAAGCAGGAAGTTCTTGGTTAGAGGGTCGACTAACAGGTGCTACATTTCAAAGTTGAACCCGGCACAAGTGCTATTGACAGAATAGGCTCAACCATGCTATACTACCAATAGTTCCAAAGCTCATTTTACCGTGCGGTAAAAGAGCGTAAAACAACCCGTTAACCCAATTCAAGGAGGTCTACCGTGAGCGGAAAAAAGAAGACGGAAGAAGATGTCGAGAAGAGTCAGAATCTGACCGAAGATGTGATCGGAGCTCTCCGCGAGGAGAATGAAAGACTTCAGAAGTTGGTGGATGGCTCGGCCCCAAAGGAGCTGACCAAGTCCGTGCTGGAGGGCGCCCATGCGCAACTGCGGAAGATCAGCGACGGCGCCGGAGATCTGATGAGGGAATCGGCCAAAGCGTGCGATTCCATCACGGCTCTGCTCTCCAAGCTGGAGGTGACCAAGGTCAGCGAGATCAATGCCTCGGCTTGCAAGTTCCCCACCTGGAAAACCATCAAGCTGGGAACTCGTCCCAACGTGGCAGCTCTCAAGCGGGCGATCATCGCCCAGAAGAACCGGATCTCCCCCTGGGGTAATGACATTCTGGACAGAATCTCGGTCAG
>CAYHBX010000002.1:0-29410 GCA_964355005.1 uncultured Candidatus Saccharibacteria bacterium
TACACTCTTTCCCTACACGACGCTCTTCCGATCTAAAACTCACGCCTTTGCCGGGAATAGTATGGGCGATAATCACGGTTGGCTTTTCATAAATAGCTTTCGCTTCACTGATCGCGTCCACGAACTGCTCAATATTGTGGCCGTCGACCTCAATTACATGCCAGTTGAATGCTTCATATTTATCTTTCAGCGGCTCCAGCGGCATAATTTGCTCGGTTGTTCCATCAATCTGAATGTTGTTGCGGTCAATGATCTGGGTCAGATTACTTAGCCGATTCTTCCCGGCAAATAAAACCGCCTCCCAAGTATTGCCGGAATCGTGTTCACCGTCAGAGGTAGCGCAATAAACCCGGTAACGTTTTTTGTCCATTCGCGCGGCCAAAGCCATGCCGATTGCCTGCGACAGGCCGGAACCTAGCGGACCGGAGGTTGTTTCCACTCCGGGTAAAGCAGCGCGATGCGGATGTCCCTGCAAGCGCGAACCCAATTTTCGTAAGGTTTTTAACTCTTCCATCGGAAAAAATCCGGCATGCGCCATTGCGACGTAACGAATCGGACAGATGTGACCATTAGACAAAACCAAGCGATCCCGCTCCGGCCAGTCCGGTTTCTTGGGATCGTAATTCAGGACATGGAAATAAAGCGCGGTAAATATGTCCGCCATTCCCAAGGGGCCGGCAGAATGACCGGAGCCGGCTTCCAATAAAGTTTCAATCAGGTCCTCGCGGATCTGGTTGGCCTTTTCTTCCAGAAATTTCAGTTTTTTTTCGTGTAGGGGCTCTATCATTGGGGTGGAATAATGAATTACGAAGTATGAATAATGGCGCGCGTAATTCTTAATTCGTTATTCATAATTCGGCTAATTCTTTATAGGCTTTTTTCGGGTCTGGGCTCTTTTGTATGTAAGACGTGGAAACAAGGATACTTGCCCCAGCGTCATAACATTTCCGGGCTACCTCTAAATTGACGCCGCCGTCTATCTCTATTATAGCATTCGAAATTTTCTCTCTTAGCCAATGTATTTTGGCCAACATTTGCTCGTCGAACTTCTGTCCGGCCCAGCCGGGAGTTACCGCCAAGATTTGGAAGGCGCGAAAGTCGTCTTTGTGAGCAAAAAGACGCTCTACTTCCGTTTTCGGCTTAATCGCCAGCATTGGCTCTGCTCCATATTCCTTGCATTTTTGGACTATAAAAACCGGATCGGACATCGCTTCCAGGTGCATGATCACTCTTTTTACCAACCCGGTCTTTAACCAGCTATCAAGAACTTTTTCCGGCTCTTCCACCATCAGATGCAGTTCAACTTTGACTGACGACTTACGACTAACGACTAACGACTGAAGGCCTTCCGGATTGCCCCAATTTACGGCCGGAGAAAACTTCCCATCGGTAATATCCAAATGAACCCATCCCTCCGGGTTCAGATCTTTAACTTTTTCATATTGCGCTTTTACAGATTCCTCATCCGCTCCCTCAACACCGGGAATTACCACCATAGACTAATCTTAACACGACGCAAAAAAACAAACCCCCGCACCTTTCGGTGCGGGGACAAAGGATCAAAGGGCAAGGTCTAATGATCCAAGGACAAAGAGCTACTTGCGACGGACGAACACCCAGCGGCTCTCGGGACTCCAGAAGTGGCCAGCGTCGCCGTTACGCGCGCTGAGCCAGCGAACGACGCTGACATGCCCCACGTAGAACACGTGCGGGTCGCCGTTCGAGTCGGTGATCGGCTCCATTCCAATCAGGAGCCATTCCCCGGAGGGCTGATCCTGGTATTGGAGACGAATCTGGGGACCGACTTCGGCGGGGCAGGGATACAAGCCGAGTTCTTTGGCTTTTTCGTAGATCTGCTCTCGGATGCCGCCCTTGGGGAGTCCCAGTTCAGCGACGGTCAATCTGACCAGATCGATCTCGGTTTCCTTGGGGCTGACCGAGATTCTGTCCAGAATGTCATTACCCCAGGGGGAGATCCGGTTCTTCTTGGCGATGATCGCCCGCTTGAGAGCTGCCACGTTAGGACGAGTTCCCAGCTTGATGGTTTTCCAGGTGGGGAACTTGCAGACGGGGGAATTGGCCTCGCCGATCCGGGCGAGGATCTGATCGATCTTTCCGTTCATTTCTGAACGGAAATCTTCCAAATCCTTCCTGGCATTCCTGCAGACATCGGACTGCTTTTCGTCGCTCACGGCAGACCTCCTTGAATGGGGGTAGTGAATTTTGACTCTCCCGCTACACAGCAGAAGGAGTTTTGAACTGTTGTAGGTATAGCGGATTGAGCCTATTTTGTCAATAGCGGCTTAAAATTTTTCAGTTCTCCGCTGATGACGCTCTTCTTTGCCAAATTCGGTTTCCAGCCACATTTTGATTACTCGCAAAGCTTCTTTTTCCTCAATAAAACGGGCGCCGATGGAGAGAATGTTGGAGTTATTGTGAATACGGGAAAGTAAAATAATGTCTTCCGGGCCGCCATAAAATACCGCCGCCCGAATTCCTTTTTGGCGATTGGCGGCCATCGCCTCTCCCTGACCCGATCCTCCGAATAGAATTCCTTTGGAGTCCTTGTCTTTGACGACCGCCTTCGCCACCGGAATCACAAAGTCCGGGTAATCGTCGTCGTTGTCGTACTTAAAAGGCCCGAGGTCTTTTACTTCATAACCCGATTCGGTCAGGACTTTTTTCGTTACTTCCTTAAGTTGAAATCCGGCGTGATCGCCCCCCAAATATATAATCATAAATCCTAAATTCTAATATCTAAATTCTAAACAAGGTATTAATAACCAAAACTCTAAATTCAACTCTTTTGATATTTTGGACATTTGAATTTTGATATTGTTTAGGATTTAGAGTTTAGTGCTTAGAGTTTACGACTGTGCCGCTTTTATAACATGATCAACAAGTGTCGTAACGTACCCCCATTCGTTGTCGTACCAGGAGAAAACTGAAACCAGATCGCCGTCCACGACTTTTGTGTACTGCAGATCGATCATTGACGCGTAAGGCATACCGATGATGTCAGATGAAACCAACTGATCTTCACTGACGCCCAAAATTCCCTTCCATTGCTTGGAAGTGGCCGCTTTTCTGAAAGCGTCGTTCACTTCTTCAACCGAAGTTTTTCTTTTCGCCAAAAAAGTTATCACCGCCATAGAGCCGGTAATGACCGGAACCCGCAAAGCCACGCCGTCAAATTTCCCCTTCAAGTCGGTAACGCCACGGGTAACGGAAATAGCCGCCCCGGTAAATGACGGGGTAATATTGACCGCCGCCGCCCGGCCGCGCCGGAAATCTCTTCCTCTTGTGGGTCCGTCTACCACATTTTGAGTAGCGGTATAGCCGTGAGTAGTATTCAAAAATGCCTTTTGGACGCCGATCGCTTCATGCATCACCGCTACCGCCGGGGCGGTGCCGTTGGTAGTGCAGGAACCATTGGAAGAAATTACGCATTTCCCGTGATCGTCATCATTTAAGCCCGCTAAAATTGTTTTCCCGCCGGCAACGCCTTCATCATCTTTCGCCGGGGCGGAGATCACTACCCGCTTGGCGCCCGCCACGTTCACATGCGGAGCGGCTTTTTCAAAAGATTCAAATGCTCCAGTCGCCTCTACCACCACATCAATTTTCATATCGCCCCATGGAAGCTTAGTAATATCTTTTTCCTGTAAAACTTTTATTTTCTTTCCTTCTACGACCAAAAAGCCATTTTTTTTGTCACATTCAACTTTTCGCTCATATGTCCGGTAAACCGAATCGTATTTTAATAAGTAGGCAAGGTTTTCAATGTCGCCCAAGTCGTTGATGGCGACAATATCCAAACCTTTTTGCCCGAACGCCTGACGAAAAAACAACCGTCCGATCCTTCCAAAACCGTTAATAGCAATTTTTGCCATATGTTTAGTTTTATAATGTGTACTTATTTTAGCAAATTTAATCCCGTCTCGTCATCAAGCCTTCTCTCCATTAAACCGGACTCGATCAAATTGATTTCCAACGTGCCGCCAATAACCGCGTCAACCAGATGACCTCCGATCGCCTGAAATTTATCATTTCCGAGAACAACGTGCGCGTGTACCGCGACGCCCTCACCGGATTGAGCGACATTGCCCGTGATACTTAAAACCTCAAAAAGTCCCGGGAATTTCTTTTTCAAATATTTTTTTTTGGTCAGATCATAAAAAGCCAACTCCGGTCTGGTTACCGCTCCTAAGCCAAAAAAGAAACCGCTGTTCACTCTATTGCGGCGCAGAAATTCCCGGAAAGATTCCTGAAATTTATCTCCTTTTTTGAGAATAATGGTCATTAATTCGTCGTGATCGCGCCTACTAAACTAATCATATCACCAACCCGAAATCCAAACTTATCCGCTAAACCGGCATTGATCTCCAGAACTCTGTCTACCGGCCCGGGCGGTGAATAGATGGCCAGCTCCAAACCGGTCGGCACGGGGACATTTTTATCTATACCCACGATCCGCTCGCCGTTAATCCACAAAATATCCAGAGAAAATTTCATACCACGCATCCAGAAACTTTGCGGACCGGCAAATGGAAAGATAAAAAACATCGCCCGATCATCGGCTAATGTTTCCCGGCCGGACAATCCCCGCGAGCGGGTAGCAATGGTGTCCGCGATCTCGGACCGAAAAACTTTTTCCCTTATTTCTATATCAACAAACTTACCGGAAGACCCTATTTTCGGACGATTCAACAAAAAGCCGAGCAGAACTATCAACACGAAAGCAAACAAGGCAAAAAAAATAGTTTTAAGCATGAAGTAAATGAAAAACAACTATTCCGAAAGCGACCGCGACGTTCAGCGACTCTTTTTTACCAGCCATCGGGATCTCTAATATCTTATCAGCTTTTTTGAGAATCGCCGGCGACAACCCCCTGACCTCGTGGCCGACTACCAATGCCACCCTACTATTCCCGGGAATAGTAGCCTTGTGATAAGGAATTGATTTCTTGGATTGCTCAACGGCGAAAATTTTATAACCCTCCTTTTTTAGCCTATCAATCACTCGGCTAGTGGAAGCGGCTCGCTCCCACGGGACGCTTTTCTCCGCGCCAAGTGAAACTTTCGCAACCTGCTGACGAACTGTGCCAAATTTATCCAGCGGAGTTGGAGTAATACCGCAAAGATAAATTTTTTCTACTCCGGCCGCGTCGGCGGTCCGGAAAATAGAACCAACGTTATGCAAGCTCCGGATATTGTGCAAAATCGCAACCATCTATATATTATATGGGTTCATTGACATAAATAGGAGGCCGCTTGGAATATCGTCTTGCGATGTTCGACCTCAACGGAACGCTCCTTGATGATGTCGGGGTAATCTATGGAGGCGTGTCGTCGGTATTCAAAAAATACAGAGTCGAACCACCAACCCTACGAGAAATGCGCATGGCGGAACACATTGACCATGAATGGTACCGTCAGCACGGATTTCCGAAAAATGTCACCGACAAAGAAATAATTGATGCCTTCAACGAAGCCGTTCCCGCATATTCCCACTTGAGGAAGATTCGCAAAGACGCGCTTTCTGTTATAAAGGGATGCCGGCAAAGAAAAATGAAAGTGGTCATGGTAAGCGCCCTGAACACCCCTTTAATGACGTTGGTAATGAAGGGTATGGGCTTGCGGCCATACTTTGACGATGTCCGAGGCAGCGCAGGCGATAAATATGAGGCATTCCTGGAAATGATGGAAAAGTTCGGAACTCCTCCGGAGAAAACCTTTTACGTCGGTGATTCGGTTATAGATGTAAGATCCTCAAAGCGGGCCGGAATTACGGCGATCGCTTTTTTGTCAGGATATTCTCTGCCCGAATTGTTGATTGCCCAAAAACCGGATTTCATGATAAAATCTTTGTCGGAACTTTTGAAAATCCTGAAAGAAAGGGGGCGCGAATGAGTGGGCGAAATAAAGTCATCATCGGCATCACTGGGGAGCCGGGAGCTGGCAAAGAAGAATTCTGGAAAGCTTTTTGCAAAGTCTCCCGTGAAAATAGCATCTATGATTACGCCCGCTACGGCACTTCAGTATTCTTGCGGAAGATACTGGAAGACCGTGGAATCGTCGCCACCCGCGACAACCTCCCGGCTCTGGTAGTGTCTCTGGAATCGGCCGACGGAGAAGGCGCGGCAATGCGAATGCTGTTAGAGTCCGTCCGCGCCGAAAAGCCCACCCTCCGGATTATTGATAGCATCCGGATGCCTGCCGACGAAACAGCTCTGCGGACGGAATCACACAACATTCTCCTGTACGTCACCGCTCCCCCTCTTATGCGCCTTGACCGGATGCGAAGCCGGGGCGAAAAAGCCGGTGAAAAAGATCTGACAATCGAAAAGTTCATGGAACAGGAATTGTCGCATACGGAAAAGCACGTCCCCGAGATCGGCTCCCGAGCCGATTGGAAAATAGAGAACATCGGAACCGTAGAAGAACTGGAAGAAAAAGTCCGCGAATTCTTCGCGAAAATCGCAAAGCCAAAGCTGGAAAAACCTGAATAATCCCTCACATAAGTTATGTAATGGACAAGACCAAAACTGCCCCCAGGGGCAGTTTTTCTTTAATGTCTGGTTGCTAGCGCCTAACGCCCAGAAAATTACTGCAAAGTAATTTTCTTAATAATTACTGTTTCCATGGGCCGATCGCCCGCTCCTCTTTTTACAAGGCTAATTTTATCGGCAACGTCCTGACCCTCCAAAACTTTTCCGAAAATGGTGTAGGCATGCGGAAGCGGGACGTTTGCCACCATGATGAAGAATTGGCTGCCGTTAGTATCGGGACCGGCGTTGGCCATCGCCAGCACTCCTTTTTGATAACCGGCTTTCGCTGAAGGAGTATTCGGATCCAACTCGTCCTCAAATTTATATCCCGGGCCTCCGGAACCGCAAGAACCGGAACTGCGCGCCGGGGTGCAATTCGGATCGCCTCCCTGGATCATAAATTCCGGAATCACCCGATGAAAAGTCAGGCCGTCATAATATTTTTCTCCGGCTAATTTAATGAAATTCGCCACCGTCTTCGGAGCATCTTCGCCATAGAACTGAACTTTAATATTCCCTAAGCTGGTTTCCAATAAAGCTGTTTTTGCGTTCATGTTTATATTTTGTGTATTTTCAGTTTCTTCCACGACCGGGCTGGGACCAACAGCCGGTTTATCAACAGAAATCAAATAAACTCCAACACCGACTACCGCCAACAAAACGACTATTCCAAGAGTTTTATAAAGCATAAAAAGAATTTTACCAAGTTTGTGATAAAGTGAATAGTGTACAAACGCTACCCATATGGGAATTATCAAACTGCTTTTTATGCTCGCGATTATGGCGGTGATTGCCGGCGTCGCTTTTTATTTCGCCCCTGACAGCATCAAGGAACAAGGACTCGCTTACTTGAATGAAAGCAGTCTGGTGCCGATCGAGATCAAGAAGGCCGCGGAGAATCTTTACGCCACGCCGGAATATAGCCGGGAGAAACTGGAAAAGGAATTAGTTCAAAACTTTGAATCCATTGAAGCCATTATCCGTAAAACGTCCAGCGACCCCGAACCGATCATCCAAAAGATCCAGCGTACTAAAGAAATAGTAGAGGAAATCAAGGAGATCAGATCTGACCCGACATTTGTCACCAAAATTACCGAAATAGTCACGGAAAAGGTTTTATCTTCAATCTCACCAAGCAACAACACTCCGAATTCCTGCCCGAAATAAAAAACTAGGGCCTGGTCCAAACAATGTCTTTGGGGATTTCAACCCAAGAAACCTCGTCCATCGCTGATCCATCGGCGGCGTAAAGAACCGCGGAGTTATTTTTATAAGCCAGTCCGTTGGAGGTGGAGTATGACAAATTTCCAGCTTCTGCGCCTTTATAGCCCCGGCTGACAATCAAAAAATAACCGTGAGCCACGATCTTTCCGGAAAACGACTGGGAGCTAACCAAGTTATTTAAAGTTCCGCTACTCGCCTTTTGCTGTAACTTCCAACCCGCCATATCTATATCGGAATTGGTCGGATTATAAAGTTTCACAAATTCGTCATCTGCTCCCCCAACGGTTGTGCCGGTTTGAATTTCTACAATTAAAACTCTGGGTTGTTCCGGTTCCGGAGCGGGCGTCGAAGGCGGTGGGGTTGGTTCAGAAGCGGGAGGGGGTGGAGTTGGTTCGGGTGTGGGCACGGGGGTCGGGTCCGGTGGAGGAGGAGTTGATTCCGGTTCGGGACTCGGGGCTGTCGGGGGAGGAGTTGGAGAAGAGGCCGGTTCGGGCGTGAACTCCGAAGCAGGAACCGGAGTTGGCGATGACGTAGGTATTGGCTTTGGAACAGGAGCGGGTTGTGACACAGAAGCTGATACCGGCGCGGGAGCAGGCAGAGACGTCGATTTCGGAATCACAACAGCCGAGACAGTAATTGTTTTGGTTTCTAATTTTTTATTTTCTGTTTTCTTAATTTCCGGTTTCTTCTCGGGAATAGGAATTTCCGCGACTAACTTAAAACCGGCAGTCAAATTATCACGATTTTCTGTACTCAAAATTCCCCGATCCAGAGAAACAGTGATTAGAGTTATGGCGAACGCCCCAACTAATCCAAAATAAGCGAATTTTAACATCGAAAATAATTGCCAAAATTTTAACAATTATTATCTACTATGTAAAATCTTACCGGCGCCACAGCCACCAAATCAAAACAGCAAAAACAAAAACTCCGGCGACGAGCCACCACTTGTAGGTAACGATCAAATCAATAAATCGGTTAAATTCCGATGATGCATATTGAAGTTGAACACGAACTAAATTCTCTTTAGGAGCCATTCCGGTCTAAAAATTGCCGCCGCGAACTACAATCTCCCCTTTCATATTGGAGTGCAGTCCACAATAGTACGGGTAAGTGCCCTCTTGAGTAAATTTACGAGAAAACGTTTCTCCTTTTGCCAGAATCTTACTTTGAAAACCGGCGCCAACAACGCTATGCGGAGCATCATCGTAATTCTTCCAGATGATCGTGGTTCCCGGCGCGATCCGGACGGTCGATCCAACGAAAGCAAAACCCTTAATATCAACCTGCACTAAACCGCCGGATGGAGAGTTGGGCACAGAACTGACCGGAGCGGTAGCGGGGGGAGTGGTAGTTTGCTTAGAGGGTTCGGCAGACTCTGGAGAACCGAGAATCAAATAAGCGCCAACCAACACTACCGCCGCTAACACCAACCAAACAATTGTTTTTTTAAGCATACAATAATTATAGCAAACCGAAGTATTTTATTTTGAATAACCGCCCTTCTCTCCTCCTTTGTTCAAAAAATCCGAAATATTCAAAACCGCTTTGATCGCGTCACCGGCGGAAATATTATTTTGTTTGTATAAAACATCGGAAGCATCACCGGCTGCCCAAATCCCCGGTTCGGAAGCAGATTGGGTTTTATGATCAACGATGATTTCTCCAAGCTCGTTAGTTTTAACCAAATCCTTCACAAACCCCACATTCGGATAAGCGCCGATCTCTACGAAAACTCCCTCAAGCTTCAGCTCTTTCACTTTTCCTTCTTTCACGTCTTCGTACCTCAATCCGGTTACAAACTTATCTCCCACAATTTCCAAAGTTTTGGCATTAGTAATGATTTCCACTTTAGGACTGCCCTTGATCCTCTCTTGGGTGACCGCGTCGCCTTTTAATTGACCGGAAAATTCCAGTAAATATATCTTAGAGGCATACGGCAAGCTATCCGACACCGCCTCCAAGCCGGCGTTCCCACCGCCAACGACCGCTATCGTCTTGCCGGCAAAGATCGGGGCATCACAGGTAGAACAATAAGCAACACCCTTGCCGTCAAATTCTTTTTCTCCCGGAACATTTAATTTTTTTCGAGCACTACCGGTAGTTACCAGAATGGTTTTGGTCTCAAAACTTTTGCCGCCTTTAGTCAGGACGGAAAAACCGTCGCCGCTCTTAGAGACTTTCTCCACCAGATCCGGATAAATAATATCTATGCCCTCCTGCGCGCGCAGATGTTCTTCCATATTTTTTGCCCATTCGTATCCGGAAATAGATCTGGTACCGATCCAATTTTGGATATCTGCTGAAACCTTTGAGGCACCGCCAAAATCCCCGGCAATAATGGCTGATTTAATTTTTTTACGGGCGGCATAAACTCCGGCAGCTATTCCGCCGGGACCGCCACCTATGATGATTAGATCGTACATACAAAAATGTTTAAGGTTTAAATGTTTAAAGTAGAACGGAGCTCTTGCTCATCAAAGCCGACGAGGATTTTTCCATCAATATCAATCACCGGAACACCCAACTGATTGGATTTCTGGACCATCTCCTCCCGCGCCTTCATATCCGTCGCGACATCTTTTTCGTCGTAGGCAACATTATTTTTCGCAAAAAATTCTTTCGCCATTTTGCAATAAACACAAGTCGGAGTGGAATAGATGATTACCATAGGTTTAAAAGTTTAAATGTTTAAAGTTGTTGGTTTTAGTAGTTAGCTCCGACGCTATCGGTCGGAGAGCCGACCCCCGGCGTCGGCTTTGTTGGCCGTAGGTGGTTCTTCATCGGCCCCAATTATTTGCCAGAGCGCCACCAAGCCAACCAGCACGCCGGCGACTATCTGACTCCATAAAGCCGACGTTACCCGCCAGTATCCAAGAATGAATGGGGACGCCAATATCCAAATGCCTAAAAATAAACTCATCCAACCAAGCGACTTGTGCATATCACTAATTATACAATTAGTTTTTGAAAAACAACAAAAGCAGGCCGTCGGGCCTGCTTTTGCGCTGTCGAACTACTGGACTTTTCCAGAACAAAGCTATCGGGCTGCTGGGAATCGAACCCAGCCCTCACGCACCCGAAGCGTGTATACTGCCGATATACTACAGCCCGATAGCTTTGTTCTGGAACTCAAAGTACGCACCCGAAAGCGTGCCCCGTCACCAGATCGAGCGGTACGCTTTCCCATCGTCCAAGTATAAACTAAATTATTCATTCGCAGGATTAGATTTGCGAACTCTTAATATTGATCTTGAGAAAGCGGCCAGACGATGCACCGCTCGGCTCGGTGCGGGGCGTATATACTACCACTATACGACTCTCCGCGGACTACTTAGACTTCTTCATTGAACCCTTAACACCATACTGGGCCATTACGCCTTCGTCAACTCTTTTCTGCGCCGCCTCGATCTCTTTTTTTGCTTTTTCACGTAATGCCACCAGTTCTTTCTCGGTCATTTTGCCGAGCTTTTCCGCTTCCGCCAAAAGCTTCTTTTTATCATTCAGCTTGGGATCGTCCAGTACATTTTCCAAAAGCACGGCCAAAACCGCCCCGACTTTCGGTCCGGGCTGAATTTTCAGCAACTTCATCACGTCCTCCCCGTTGATCTTCAAAGTTTTCGCGCTGATTGGATCTTTCATAGCGATCTCGATCATTGCCTTGAACTTCCGCAATCGCATCGGTACCGCCACTGCCGTACCCGAACCGATCCGGTCGCACTCCCGCAACTTCATCAAATCCTCGACGTTCTCCATTCCAACCCGGCTCACAAAACGCCTGGCTCCGGTAGCCGTCCCGATCTCCGCGTCAAAGGCGAACATATGCTCACGTACCAAAAGAGCGATCTTCTCAATTTCCTTCTTGGAAAATTTCAGCCGGTCCAGCATCGGGATCGCTATTTTCTCTCCGATATATTGATGCTGGTAAAAAGTCCATTCGCCTTTTTCCCCATTATTCATCCGGGTACCGCCGGGTTTCGTTTTCCAGCCACGCGACCGGGGCTTACCGACGTCATGCAAAAGCGCTGCCAGCCGGAGATACAAAGGAAATTTTTGTTCAACCGCGTAATTCAAGGCGTTCACGTTGTGATCAAACACAGTAAAGACGTGGTGTAAATTTTGGTCCATGCCGACTCCTTCGCGCAACTCCGGCATCACGTATTTCAATAAACCAAGCTCCTCCAATTTGCGCACGCCTTCCGCGGCCCGTTGCGACATCAGCATTTTACAAAATTCCTCCCGGATCCTTTCTTTGGCGATAAATTCCAATAAACCGGCTTTTTCTTTTATCGCCGCGGCGGTCTTCTTCTCTATCTCCCAGCCGGAAGCTGGTCCGCCTCCGGCGGAAAAACCAAGCTGGGCGCCGAACCGGACCGCGCGCATTAAACGCAACGCGTCTTCCTCAAAACGCTCGGATGGATTACCGACCGCGCGGATAATTTTGTTTTGCAGATCCTCTTTACCCCCGAACGGATCAACCAACCCTTGAACATTTCGCTTGTCGCTGGTAACTAAGTAAGCCATAGCGTTGACGGTAAAATCACGGCGCGCCAGATCATCTTCAACGTTATCCGAAAACTTAACCTCATCGGGATGACGCTTGTCAGTGTAAACTCCCTCGGTCCGGAAAGTCGTGACCTCCACCAGCGCCATAGACGGATCCTTGGACGCGGTTTTCACGCCTACCGTTCCGAATTTGTTTTCATAAACGCTGTCCGGAAAAACTTTTTGAATTTCCTCAGGCTTAGCGTTAGTCGTAAGATCCCAGTCATGTGGAATTTTGCCTAGCAAAAGATCCCGCAGGCAACCGCCCACCAGATATGCTTGGTAACCTGATGAAATTAGATCGTCTATAACTAATTTTATTTCTTTTGGAATTTCCATGTCGTGTCAATTACTAATTTCTAATTAACCTAATTACTAATCAATAACCCAATTCCCAATTTCAAAATTTTCAAACATTAGAATTTATTTAGAAATTAGATATTAGAGCTTAGAAATTACCGCGCAGCGGTTAATGCTTCCTCTATAAGATTCCTGAACGAAGAATAGGCTACCGCGCCGGACAATAGCTTCCCGTTCACGAAAGTAGCAGGGGTTCCTCGGACACCGGCGGCAACGCCGTCGTTGTAATCCTTTTCTATCTCTTTGAAATACTTTTGTGAGGACAAACAGGCATCAAAACGATTACGGTCTAGGCCTAAACCGGAAGCAATGGTCTTAAATAATTGCTCGGATAGATTCCCATTGTGCTCTTTGCCGTCCAAAGATTCGGCGGCAAACAGCGCGTCGTGATAACCCCAAAAATTCTTCTGCTCCGCGGCACATTGAGAGGCCATCGCGGCGTCAATGGACTCCGGACCAAGGAAAGCGAAATCGCGATAGATCATTTTAACTTTTCCGGTCTTGATATATTCCTCCCGAAGTTTGGGCTCCACCTCCTTGAAGAAACGGGCGCAAAAAGGGCACTGATAATCCCCAAATTCAACGACGGTTACCGGAGCATCAGGGTTACCGAGCACCACATCGTCATCAGAAATATCGGTCGGACTGACCGTTGCCGCCAAATTAGCCTGCTGGTCGGCCGGTAAACCGCGATATCCTACGTTGTACACTAAAGCGCCGGACACCAAAAGCGCCGCCGCTATGATACTGCCGGGCAATAACCAATCTTTTTTGTTTTGACTCTCGTCCATACTTTATCTAATATAAGCTCAATGGATGTAGGTGTAAAGCTAAAACAAGCGACCCTCTTATTGGGGGATTTTCTCATCTTATACGCGTCTCTCGCGCTCACCCTTTTCATTCGCTATGGAGAAGTGACTAGGGAGTTGGCTGACGTTCATTTTTGGCCGTTTACGGTCATTTTCCTTATCTGGCTCACCACCTTTTATATCGGCGGTCTTTACGACCTGAAAACGCTCAAAAACAACGTAGATTTTTATAAGCGCTACATCACCCTGATCCTGGTCAACGGCGTTTTAGCAACGGTCCTATTTTATTTCATCCCGGCCTTCGGCATCACCCCAAGAACCAATCTTTTTACCGCTCTGCTGGTCTTCGGATTAAGCAATTATTTCTGGCGAACCTTTTACAACACTCTGCTCGGAGCCGGCGCGCCGGAGAACCGGATACTGATGGTCGGCTACAACAAAACCATTGAGGAGGCGGTGGAGCAGATCGGCAAAAACCCGCAGCTTGGCTACGAAGTAGCTTTTTGGATGAAGGACGGCTTACAGGACAAAGAATTCGAACATATCGCCCAGATCATCCTGCAAAATAAGATCAATCTGATCATCGTTCCGGCTCATATCAAGAAAAATTCTAAAGCCGCCCGCTTGATCTATAAAAACTTGGTGCTGGGAATAGAAGTGATGGACCTGGCGGAACTTTACGAAAAAATCTTTGAAAAAGTTCCGCTGGCGGAATTGGAAGAGGTCTGGTTTCTGGAAAATCTGGCCAAAAGCCACAAAGTTTACGAATTCATCAAGCGCCCGATCGAAGTTTTTCTGGCAACTATTCTTTCAATTATCTTGTTGCCGCTCGCCATCATTATCGGAATTTTAGTATCAATAACCTCAAAAGGACCGGCCCTGTTCCAACAAAAACGGAAGGGGAAAAATGAGCAGGAGTTTACTATTTATAAATTCCGCACAATGCGCGTTGACGCGGAAAAGCAGGGACCACAATGGGCCCAGCCGGGCGACCAACGGGCAACCTGGTTGGGGAAGATCCTGCGCCGGAGCCACCTGGACGAACTGCCACAGCTTATCAATATAATCCGGGGCGATCTTTCTTTTGTCGGACCGCGCCCGGAGCGACCGGAGTTCGTCGCGCAACTAAAAAAAGATGTCCCCTATTTTGAACTTCGCCTACTAGTCCGCCCGGGAATCACCGGCTGGGCGCAGATCAACTATAAATACGGCGCTTCGGTGGAGGATGCCTACGAAAAACTGCAATACGACGTTTACTATCTTAAAAATCGCTCCCTGCCGCTGGATTTCGTTATTCTGCTTCGCACGATCAAGTATTTGTTCACCAATCTGAAATGAGACTCTAAATCCTGAAAAGCGGCGCGGTCGTAAACTCTAAGCACTAAACTCTAAATCCTAAACAATATCAAAATTCAAATGTCCGAAATATCAAAAGGGTTGAATTTAGAGTTTTGGTTATTAATAACTTGTTTAGAATTTAGATATTAGAGTTTAGAATTTATTTAAGTATGAATATCCTCAAATTTCTTTTTAGTAACGGGACGGCCGGACAGACAATCGCCAAAAACACTTTTTGGTTATTTTTTGGACAGATGACGGGCCGTCTACTGCGAGCGGTGATCGTAATTTACGCCGCCCGGATTTTAGGCGTCGCCAGCTGGGGAGCTTTTTCTTACGCTCTTGGCGTGGCCGCCTTTTTAACTATTTTTTCCGACATCGGCATCAACGCCTTGATCACTAAAGAAACCTCCCGCAATCCCGAACTGAAAAATAAATACATCGCTACCGCGTTTTGGACCAAGTTGGTTCTCCTGACGATCCTAATTGCCGGAGTCGCTGTCGCCTTTCCTTATCTGACCAATATCCCCGAAGCCGCCGCGATTATGCCGATCCTGATCTTTGTGTTCGCTTTTGATACTTTGCGCGACCTAGGATCGGCGATCAGCCGATCGATGGAAAAAATGGAGATCGAATCTTTGATCGGCGCGTTTACTAATCTAGCGATTGTCATACTGGGAATCATTTTCCTGATTTTAGAGCCCACCAGCCGCGCGTTGGCTTACGCCTATGCAGCCGGTAGCGGGCTGGGACTTTTGGCGATTTGGTTCGTTCTGCGCCGCCAGATCGGAAATTTTTTCACCAACTTCGATCGAAAATTAGTAAAGGACATCCTCCTGACCGCCTGGCCTTTTGGCTTGATGGGTTTAATGGGGGCGATCAACTTAAATATCGACATCATTATGGTCGGTTGGCTCGGATCGGCGACCGATGTCGGATATTATTCCGCGGCTCAAAAACCGGTTTTACTGCTATACATTCTCCCAACCCTGCTTGCCTCGAGCATCTTCCCGGTTATGGCGCGGATGGCAAAGATCGCGCCGGCGATCATTGTGGCGCTACTGGAAAAAGCGATTGCCGGAGTGATATTGCTGGCGATCCCGGTAGTATTGATTGGCTTAATATTTGCCGGACCGATCATCAATTTATTATTTGGCGCCGAATATCTGCCGGCAGTTGATGCTTTCCGAATCCTAGTGCTGACGGTGCTGGTGGTTTATCCTTCTACCCTGCTCGGCAACGCCATCTTTGCCTTTGACGCGCAAAAAAGCTTTGTTATCTTCGTGCCAACCTTCGCCGCGTTCAACATCCTCTTCAATTTTATTTTGATTCCGATTATGGGCATCACCGGAGCGGCAACTGCCACTCTCATTAGCCAAGTGATCGCCAACTTTCTGATCTGGCGCAAAATGAACTCCATTCACAAACTCTCCCTTTTGCCCCAATTTAAGTTCTATTTTAGGCTCTTGACCCCCGCCCTGTGGCGAGACAAACAATATTAGTAGCGAATTCGCAGTGCGGACTGACTTATTTCGTTGGTTTCCCTTTGTGAACGAAACCAGGGCGGGGGGTTGACAAAGCCAGTTAGATAGTCTATAATTGTGGATAGTTAATCCCAAGCATTGTGCGAGGGATTCAAACCTTCAAAAACAACACAAAGAAAGAGGTGACTACATGGCTCCCAATCCGAAGAGCGCCGGAGGATTTATCAATTGGACAATCAAGCGCGCGATAGAGATAGCGATTCTACTATCTCTAACTCTGTACTGGCAGTGGACGGGATACGTCGGGCTGGTTTGCTGGATCTTAATAGGAACCTTATGCGCTATGGCTGTGACCGTCGGCTTCGGGCTGATCCAGCGGCGAGCAGACGACCGGAGGTTCCGGGAATTAATGCGTCAGCACGATGAGAATCCCTCGCCCCCCAGCTAACCGCTGGGGGTTTTTGTTTGCCGAATTGAACAAAGCGAGGCGACTCTCTTTTAAGGAACATCTCGGAGGCGGTTGAGCTTGGCTCGTTCGCTATCTCCGAACGAACAACCGCCGAGAGCGAAGAAAAATCGGCCGCAGGAGCCGATTTATTCTGTTTCCGAGAAAGAGAGACGCCGAGCCCCTACCATTCCTTAATCGCTTTTTCCCACCGACTAAACGTCCCACAATCAAACCATTTCCCGTTTTTAACTTTATAGCCGGCCAGCTTTCCAGCGGCGGCAACTTTCGGGAAAATATCCTTTTCGATCATCAAAAATCCTTTTGACCAATCGGCATATTGAAAAATCTCCGGCTCTAAAATATAAAGCCCCGAGGAAATAAAATTGGACGGAGGATTCACCGGCTTTTCAAGAAAGGAAGTGATCCGACAAACAGGGCTTGCCCCATACTTATCTTCGATAAGTGTGGGGACGCCGTAGTCAGACGGGTTCTCTACTTCCACCAAAGCAATAGTCGCCGCCGGTTTGGCCGGATTTTCTTTATGAGCTTTGACCAATGCCAACAGGTCAAAATCTTTCAATTCATCACCGTTAGACAAGATGAACGGCTCATTGAGACGCTCTTTGACAATCTTCAGGCCACCAAAAGTCCCAAGTGGCTCCGGCTCCACGACCAATTCCAAATTTGCCGGAACTTCCTTCTCATAGCGTTTCTGCCACCACTGATAATCCTCCAGATGATTTTTGTTAATCAAAATAGTCGGCTGGTCTATGCCGTGTTTCTTAAATAAATCCAACAGGTGATTCAAGATCGGACGGCGCTTCACGGTTAACAGGGGCTTTGGCATTTCCAAAGTCACCGGATGCAACCGGGTCCCCAGACCGCCAGCTAGAATAACGACTCTCATATATTTGACTATAGAGTAAACAAAAACCGAGCACATAACAAGTTATGCGCTCGGTTTTCCCTTAGTAAGTCTTTTTCGAAGCGTTCAGTTGCGCTTGCAATTCTTGCAGTTGCTTCAAAAGGGCTTGAAGCTGGGCCTGCTGGCTCTGGACGGCATTAGAACTCGGAGCTGGCGCCGGAGCGGCGGCGGCCGGAGCAACAGAAGCCGGAGTAGATGCCGGAACGCCGGAACCAAATACTTCTTTCAATTTAGCTCGAGTTTTGGGTCCCAAAGTTCCGTTGCCGGGGTCAGTCGCTTTCTTGATAACTCCATATTTGAGCTGGAATTTACGAATGGCGGCTTTGGTTAAGTTACCTAAATATCCGGTAACTTGGCCCTCCGGATAAATCTCCTTGTCGGTAGCAAGTAATTGTTGCAATCGTTTAACATCGTCGCCTTTTGAGCCGACGCTGAGATTCTTATTAAACACCGGAGAAACCAACTGCGCCGGAGCGGCCGCCACAGTCGCCGCCGGAGTTGTAGCTACGATCAAAGAGGCTACCGGGGGGACGGGCGTGGGCGCTGGAGTCGGGACCGGGGTCGGAGTTGGAGTTGGAGTTGGCTCCGGAGCGGGCGCCGGAGATCCACCGCCACCTCCTCCACCACCACCAGTGCCGGGAACAACGCAAGTTCCGGACAAGGGCGTTATGGTAATAGTTTCAGCTCCGGTCGTGGTAATACCCAAAGAAGAAGAGGAGCTACCACAGGTAAAACTAGCGATAGCGCTTCCAATGGAATAAGTGAAAGTACGCCGATCGGCAGAAGTAATATCTATTTGTGAACTGGCCTGCAAGGTAGCATCAATAGAACCGGCGTTAACCGTCAGGGTTTCAACTTTGCCGTTTTCAACGGTCAGAGTAATTTCCGATCCGCTGATAGTAAGAACAATGCTGGAACCACTGGTAAGCTGAACATCGTCAAACGCCGCGAGCGCAATAAGCGGAGACAACAGGGCAAAAACCGATAAAGTTGTTAGAACTTTTTTCATTGAATTATATTAAGCTCTTAAAGAAACTTTATGGGGCTGGGCAAGCAATCACCTTGCCAACCAAGTTGATCGTGCCTTCTGCGTCTTGGTTTCGCTTGTCCGCGATGATGATTATGCAACCACTGCCATCAGCGGAAGCAAGAACGATCGAAGAACCAACCGACGCGCCTCCGGCCAAAAAGAGGGTCGTAGAAGCAGAACCGGCACCCACGGAAATAATCGGAGTCGTGTCCCCTTCAACGGCCGGAGAGGAGGTGGTCGCGATAGTAATATTATTACCGCTCCGATTAATCCGCAGAGTGTCACCATCAACTTCCAACCCTCCGTCAAAAGTTGAGGTCGCGGTGGTGCTGGTAGCGTTCAAGAAAGAAGTGTAGATAAAATTACTCACTATCATACTACCGTTAATACCCAATCCGCCCTTATCGAGGGTGTCAGAAACGGTGGTTGTTCCCAAACCTAACTGACCCATTAACCAAGAATCTTTCGTGGTTGATGTGGCAGTCAAGTAATTAGCCGACATAAAATCATCAACAATCACCCCTCCCTTAACTCCCAAAATCGCTCCCGGCGCAGTAGTGCCCAATCCCAAACCACCACCCATTAACCATGAGGGATTGGAGGAGGTTGCGACAAAATAATCAGCTAACGCAAAACCATCGACTAAAACTCCACCTTTTACGCCGAGCGCCGCGCCGGGAGTGGCAGTAGCCACACCTACGCTGTCAGCGTCAATATAGGTGACCGCCGACGCGATCAAGGTTACCGAAAAAACCGCTATCGCAACGGATATTAAGAACGACCAGACCTGCTTTTTATTATTGAAAACAGAAACCATTTTAATTTAGATTATTTTTTATAAAAATTTCGACCCCTTAATTATAATGATACGAGCAAAATGCCGCAAGTCTGAATGTGCATAACTCCCAAGGAGGCTAATTGGTTAGCTGATCTTTAAGCTCTTTAACTACCGATTGATAAGCCGTTTCGATTCCGTATTTCTCAACATCAGGCTCCAGTTTAAGCAGAAAATCGTAGACAAGTCTGGCGTTTTTCGGCTGGCCCACTCGCATATATACCTCAAAAATCTTCTTGAGATCGTTAATGAAATTCCACAAAGGAGCATGGGGCAATTTCTTATCCACCGAATTCAAGCGGATCTTATTCAAGTCATCTACCACCTTTGAGACAATGTCATTTCGGCCCAGGAAAATACCAATGGTAGCCAGATTGAGTTGGGCTTCCCGATAAGAAGGCTCCAACTCAACCGCTTTTTCCAACACTTCCAAGGCCTTGTCGGTTTCTCCGGTCAATAAATAATTGTCGGCACGCAAGAAAAGGATTTGCTGCTTCCTCGGACTCAACTGTTGAGCGATCTGTAAATGTTCACGGGATTTAATGAAATAACTAGAATCCAATGATCGGCCGGCTTGATAAAGATTGGCCAGCATCAAGTGCAAGCGAATACCGGCAGGATGCCTTTCCAAATATTTTTCCATCTCTTCAACGGAGTACTGCACGAAGGATTTTTTGGTCTCCGCCGGAAAACCATTTTGCCCGATCAACAATCCCGTCACCCTGGCTAATTGCTCTAAAGTTTCACCATTGGCAAACGTATTCTTGGCTAAAGCATCCTTAAAAGCATCAAGCGATTGCTGCAGCGGATCATTCTGTGACGCGGTAGCTTTTAAGGCGAGGATAATCCCTTGCCCTTGAGCCATCGGCTTCAAATTGAGAAAATAGATCGCCCCTGCTGCCAATAACAATCCGGCCGTCAAGGCCACCCGTGAAGGAATAACCCTGTCTCCGGTATCCGCCACTGCTGAATTGTCTCCGGAAGACTCTACGTACAGGCGGTTCAAATAAGCCATTACACCGAAGAATAGGACGTAGGTATTGAAATTATCGAACACGAATAGATTCTGGAAAAAATAAGCTACGATCGCCACTGCCGTCAGGATCGCTTCTCTAATTCCCAAAACTCCCCGCTTGGCAAGTTTGAATATGTAATAGAATAGAACGCCAAACAAAGACAGGTACGCCAACAAACCCAATATGCCTCCATTTAGTAGCCATTCAAAAATTATATTGTGCGGCCGGTCAAACCAAGGTTCCTGGTCATAAAGTTTCGGGTCGAAATATTTTGAAAACGCGTAAATAAAATTTTCCTGTCCCCAGCCTAGGATCGGATGCTCCTTAAATGCCTGCAACCCGATATTCCAAATCAGAAACCGAGATTTGATAGTTCGCTCGCCCAGAGAAATTGAAGTCAGTCGGGAAAGCACCGCGTTGTTTTGGATCAAGCTGGTATTGCGAATAGCCAATAAAGCGACGGGCAAAACAACCATGGCCACTAGAAGTCCGGCGATAATTTTCCGAACCTTAAATTCGCCTACACCGGACGGCTTAATGAAAATCAGATACAAAATTAGAAATAATGGTATCGCGACCGCCAAGGACAACGCCGCTCCGCGGGTAGCCGTGAAGAACATTATCAAAAAGAAGAAGGCAACCGAAGCGCCGTAAAAATATTTCAAAACTTTCGTGCCGGTATTGGCCAACAAGATTAAAGCCATAGTAATAACCAATGTCAGATAAGCCGCCAGATAGGTCGGGTTGCCTATCGTGCCATCAATACGGAAACCGCCTCCTTGAATCGCCTCCTTGAGACCCAGCAATTGCAGAACGCCATAAAAACCGACTGCGATGCCGGCAACTACTACTGCGTTAAAAAGCTGGAGCCATTCCTGCTTAGTCCGGAAGACATTAGTTATTACCAAAAAATAAGCCGCCAAATGCAAGATCATCATATAGCCCTCCATTCGCTCCAAGCGCGACCAGAAACTGCCAGAAGGATCAACGCCAAGTAAATTGGCTAATCCGATCACGCCGACAAACACCAAAAGCGCGATCGTCATCGGGCTCATTTTGGGCCGGTATTCCTTTTTCAGAACCGCCAGCGCCGCCCACAAAACAAAGGCCAATTCCACCAGTATCCGGAAAGCAAAATTTCTTCCGGTAATATACGGGAAAAACATTGAAGTGGAGATCCAAAGCGACAAAAACGGAATTACAAAAATCAGAGCCTTAATGCTCCAGACGTAGTACTGCTTCAGGGTTTGAGTATTCACGGGGTTAGTTTTTAATGTTCGTAAAGTACTTTATAACTTTATGAGCCTTATAAACTCTTTGGCTGATTTTGCGCCCTCTTCTTCTCCAACGCCTCAAGGTCGCTGATGTGCTTGCTCACATCGTCATATGTAAGACCCTGCTCAGCCAGAAGATCTCCGTTAAATTTCCAGGCGGCCGCCAAAAGATCGTGAACATCCGGCAAGCCGATCTGCGCGGCAAAAGCCTTGAACGCGGCGGTGTCTTTGGGGAAACAATAGCCCCCGAAACCACGATATCCGCCATGTGTGACATCCAAGTGAGAGTCCCCAATGCGGTGATCGGACGACATGCCCTGACGAACGTTTTCGTAATTAGCTCCCATTTTCTCGGAAACTCTGGCAAGCGCGTTCGCCCAATTCACTTTTTGCGCGAAGTAAACATTGCCGGCATATTTTATGATTTCGGCTTCGGTGGCGGTAATGCGGGTTTGTTTATAAGTATTCACTCCCCATGGAGACATAAACGGGGCGCGAGGCAACAATGACAACACTAAACTGGCCGCTTCCATGCTCTGCTCCGTAAAACCGACGATCTGGCGGTCAGGACGCAGCATGTCCATCCAAGCGGTCTTTTCGCTCAAAAATTCCGGATTGAACAAAAACTTATGATTCGGATAATGCTTCTGCAATTTTTCGGTCGTGCCTGGAGTAATGGTGGATTTTAAAACGACAACTTTCTCGCCTTTAATATTTCCGGCGGCTTCTTCAACGATAGAAGTATCGCAGGATCCGTCCTGGGGATTACGGGGCGTCGGCACCGCCACGAAAATCACATCAGCAAGATTGATGTCGCCGGCGCATTTTTTTGGATCAATGTCGTGCAAAAACAAATCCTCGCCGGTCTTATAACCTTTGTATTCTTCCAAGTACCGCTTCACCTGCGATCCGACCCAACCAACTCCGATAATTCCTACTTTTGGATGATACATAAAATAAATATCTAATATCTAATTTCTAATGAAAGTATTATAGCGCAGATTTTAAAAAAATAAAAGACCCCCAATGTCCGCCGGGGGTCGCAATTTATCACTCGCTCTTTAGCGGAAACGCGCCCAGCGCGTCGCAGATCTTGCGAACGGCCGCGCCTTTTTCTCTAAGTTCGGGGAAGGCTTTTTCTTGCCGAATGCGCATTGCCTGGCTCCACCAAGAACTACCCTCTTGAGTCAGCCAGGAGATCATCTCTGACAAATGCGGACGCTCGCAATCGGTTACAAGCTCCGCGATCCCCAATTCCGAACAGGGCTTCCAAGGCCACCCTCCACCATCCTCAATCTTCTTACGATAAAGTTCGGTGAAGTAATTAATGACGGGCTTACGTTGGCAAGCGGCGGCAATGCCGACACTGGACCCTAAAACCACGACAAGATCGGCGATAGCCAGAAGTTTTTCCGGCTTCGTTCCTTTATCAAGGGCGACCGGAACCCGGCTCAAGCCGCCGCCATCGCTATTCATCAGGGAACCATAAATCGAAGCATCGTTCGGGTCCCCAGGGTGAACAGACAGGAGTACTTGGAACTTTGGGAGTTTCTCTAGATGAGCCGCTTCGTTGGACCTTGCCAGTCTTTCGTTATAACTGGCCGCGGAAATCACCCCACCAAAAAAAGCCATATTGAGCATCAAATCTTTACCGCCAACCGCCAAAATTGTCTTGCGTTCCGGTGAAAGACCGTACCGATCCCACAAAGTCTTCTCTTCTTCGAGACTCATTCTATCAAAGAAGTCCTCCCAACAAGGATTGCCGCTGGCAACCACTTCCGCGTTCGGGAAGAGAGCTTTCGCTTCAGCGATCTCAGCTTCAGCAACCACAAAAAGTTTGCCGGCCTTCTCTCGAAAGGGGGCAAACCAGGGACGCTTATAGCAGTCAAAAATGTCGCAAATGAACCCGAAAGGAATGCTATTGTCCATTGCTATCTGCGCGGCAAAGATCTCCTCTTTTGATAATTCTGCCGTGGAAGACATACCGACTAATACAAAATTAGAACTCAAGACCATAGCGACAATGGAATCGGAGTCAAATTCAATCGCCTTACCGGAACCGAGAACAGAGAAAGTTTCGTGTCCGCGGGAATGCAACTCAAACTGCACCCGCTCCAGAATCTGCGACGGCGCCACGTCCCGAGCAATCAGCAACGCTCGCATCCGTTTTCTCCGCAAATTAATGAACCGTTTGAAACTTTATAACAAAAAATCCGCTTCGTCAAACGATTTGACTTTTACTTATCTTAATGATAAAATCCCAATCAGCTAATTGATTTAAGGAGGACGAAATGACTTGGCAAGCTTACGGATCAATCGTGATCGGTTCGGTGCTGCTGGCCTTATATAGCGTCTTTACTAAAAAGACTCTTAGCGCTGGCTGGAAAAAACGAGAAGCGCTACTGACAACTTTGATTACCGGAACGTGCGCCATAATGTTATTTGCCACCTGCTGGGCTACCGGCGGACCGAAAATCAAACCGGGTTTCTGGTTTCCGGTTCTTGCAACCGGAGTATTAAACATCGGTATCCAGTACCTAAATACTCTCGCTAAATCCAAAGAAGAAGTATCGCTGGTTACGCCAATTGCCGCCAGCACTCCGGTTATCGTCATCTTCACGAGCATGGTAATGCTCGGGGAATACCCATCAAAAATCGGGTGGGCGGGAATTTACCTGCTGGTAATCGGTTCTTACGTCCTCAATATGCAGCCCTACGTTGATAAAGTCAGAAAGCAAGAAGGTGTCGCGAGCTGGAAACATTGGCTTACTCCGTTCTTGATTATGAGCAAAAGCGCCGGAATCAGATTGGCTTTCGGGGCGGCAATTTTGGGGGCTATTAGCCTGAACTGGGACGGCCTGTCTTCCAGAAACGCCAACGTCGCATTCGGCCGGGGCGTTGTTTGGACTATTACGGCCATCGGATCGCTGATGATTGCTCTGGCAAAAAAGGAGATCCCGGGAGCGCCAATCTCCTGGAAATTCTATTTTAGTACGATTTGCTTTCTTGCCTTGCTCTACGGCGGATGCAGCTGGTTTAATAGCTCCGCCTATCTCGGCGCGATCGTTCCTTACGTGGGAACGCTAAAAAGACTGGCGATTCCTCTAACGATCATTTTTGCCTACCTGCTCATCGGCGAAAAAACAAATTTCCGCAACCGATTGACGGGCGGAATGATTATGGCGGCCGGCGCGGTCCTTGTCGGAATTTCTTAGAAAAAACCAAAGCTCGATCTTCAACAGATCGGGCTTTTTTCTTAAATAAGAACGTCAAACGTAATCGGGTCGAATTTTTTGAGCGCAACTTTGGTTTTTTTGCCTAGTACTTCTTCATATTTCTCCGATGGCAGACCGCCGGCGTATTGCTGGGGGCGCATGGCATAAAGCATTTCTTTGGTGATCGCGGCGCCGGCGGGAATATCCTGTCCGGCCATCAAGGATTTACGGAAAAGAGGCCGGAAGGCGGCCTCCCCTTCCTGCAAAACCTTCCCGCCCGCTAAGCTATGTTTGGCAAAATCGCTGTTTAATATTTCTTCGCGCTTGGCGGGATTATCTAAAATTTCTTTCACGCCGACCACTAATCCGCGCAATTCTTCCGGAGTCATAGAAACTTTATGATCGGAGCCCCAGAGTTCGCGCGATAGAGAAAAGTGTTTTTCCAAAACTTTAGCGCCCATCGCCACCGCCACCAGCGCCGGCTCAATGCCGATGGAGTGATCGGAAAATCCGATCGGCATGCTGAATTTCTGCTGATAAAACTCGATAGTTTTTAAATGGAGATCCTCCGGCGGGCAGGGATACTTGGAAACGCAATGCAACATCGCCAACTTATCATTTTTTGCACGCAGAAAATTTACCGCCAACTCCGCTTCTTCCAGAGTGCTCATTCCGGTAGAAAAAATTATCGGTTTACCGGTCTCGCGCAAATAATCCAACATCACGAAATCCAAAATATCGCCCGAGCCGATCTTCCAAAGTTCCACGCCAACCTGCTCATTTAAAATTTTCGCCGCTCCCCGGCTCATCGGAGTAGAAAAGAAAACGATCCCCTTTTTTACGCAATGCTCTTTCAGGGGCTTCCAAAACTTATCTACCGGAGTAGAGCGGGTATTGCGCGCTACCCAGCTGTATCGGTCGCTTCCCTTAAAGTGCGGCGAGACAACGTTGATATTCAGTTGCTCGTCTTCAACGTTATGAGTCTGAAATTTTACCGCATCCGCTCCAGCTGCCGCCGCCTCATCAACTAATTTTTTCGCGTTGTCCAAGTAAACCTCAATCGGCTGTTCAGCCTCGGTTTGAATGAAATTTTTGCCAATCTCGGCGATAATAAACACCCTTTTTTGGATCTTGTCCCAAATCTGTTGGCTGTTCATAATGCGAAAATTATATATTATGCGAATTATACTAACAAACTAATGCGAAGTGCACCAACAGACTACTGGCTAGCCTTGGAATTCAAAATTCTCTTAGGATTTACGTAATATCGCCGCATATTTACTAAAATACCAAGCTTCTTATCCAGGCTCTGCAGATATCGCATTGTTTGGTAATAATCCTCTTTTGTAATAAACGGCTTGGCTTTTACCTCCAAAATTATTTCCCCATTAATCAAGAAATCAGCTCTATTGCGGTTTTCTTTTTCTCCTTCAAACGAAATAGGCAAAAACTCCTCCCTTTTATAACCTATCTCCGACTTTTTGAAGCGTTCTTCTATTGCATCACAGTATTGTTGTTCGCTTTTGAACCTCCCCAGCTCTTTGCGAACATCAAACAAAATTCCGTTTATCTTATATGATAATTCCGGATGGATAATGTCCCCATCGGTTCGCATGATTCGCATATCACCGCTTGTTGTTCGCATTAGCCAAACAATATCAAAACCACCCCGCCAATTGCAATCGCGGCGCCGAACAATTTTTTGCCTATATCTTTCTCTTTAAAAAACAACCAACCCCAAATTACACCCAACAAAACTCCAACTCGCTTGATTGCGATGGTATACGAGGCAAACCCGGCCAATAAAGCGGAATTGTATAAAACCGTGCCGGCCGCGCCCATCAGCCCCAATAGCAACAACATGTTGATGCCGGACATAATTTTCGGCATCTTGGCGCCGGAAATCCCATTGCCATTGGCAAATATCTTCTTGGGGCTGATGGCCAAATAAATTCCATAGCCGATCGCCATAACTGCCAGCGACATGGCCGGAGCGAAAAATCGGTCAGAATAGAGAGCCGCGGCTTTATCGAAGTTCACACTCAAGGCGGAGATCATGGCCACCGAAAGACCAAGCAAGTTGCCCTTAGTAAAACCGGGCGCTAATGGTTTGCCGGAGCGATGCCGGAAAGCGAACCATAAACCAACAATGGTAAGCAAAACGCCTATCGATCCCAATAAACTCGGGGCTTCCCCAAGTAGCACAAATGAAGTCCCCAGCAGGAAGATCGGCGTCATCAAGCTCATTGAATACACCGACGAAAATTCCCCGACTTCGTAAGCGCGTAAATAAACCAAGGCCGAAATGATATTTAAAACTCCGGTAATAAGCGCGGCTGGCCAGAAACGCGGGTCGATCTCCGGCAAGCCGATTATATAATAGGAAACGATAACTAAAATCGCCGACGAAACAAGAACGGAGACAAATTTAATTCCGACTTTGGAATACTTCTGATCCAAAATGGCTTCTTTTGAAACCACTTGTAGCAGGGAGTTCATCCCCGCCGAACCCAAAGCAAAAATCAACCAAAGAAGCATGAATAAAGTTTAACAAAAGCCCGCGCGGAACGCGCGGGTGCATGCTAGATCTTTGTCGGAACCCTTGCCGGCATATCGGAAACGGGCATAGACCGATCCCGCCGAAACCGGCCGGAGACATACTTCCACGTACCTTCGTCCATTAAAATAAAGGCGCCAAAATATGTTAATACGCCGACTACCTTCCATCGAGTCATCGACTCACCAAACTGCCAAACACCGATGACGGCCACCATGGTCAGGTAAGATGAATCCATCAGTAATCTTTTGGCGGCCATCGTTGCGCCGGAACTATAACCGCGGACCTTGCAGATCCACATGACCACGATAAACAATCCGCCAATAACGCCGAGGATCCAAAGCTTCTTAACTAATTCCGAATGAAAATCGAACAGGGTGTCCGCCTTTCCCAAAAAAATCAGTACCAGCAATGATCCGACGAACGTGGCCAGGCCTCCCCAAAAGTTTTTAACCATCGGTTCGATATCTTTGATGCTACGGCTAATCACTTCGTTAATGGCCAATAGGAGCATGCTGATCAAAGATAGCCAGATCCAGAGAGGAAATTTAACTACCTCAGCAAAGCTAGGAAGGCCCAAGATGAAGTAACCGGCCAAGAAAAATATTGCTAAAGCGCAACATTTACGAATGCCGAGCTTTTTGTCTCGAAAAATCACTCTGTCCAGCACGGCACACGGTACAATAGTCAAAGTTATAATGAAGGTGTTCAGTGTAATCTCTCCGCCACACAAAAAGACGGTGAAAGCAAGAAATCCGTAAATACACGCGGACACCCCGAAGGCGCAGGCGCCTAACACCTGAGACCGAGTTCCAAAAATAGAAAGCCTCTTTTTCTTTAGGACAATCAGACTGCAAACAACTTGCACCAATCCAACAATTAGATTTACCAAAACCACCTGATGAAAAGCCTTACTTGTTTGACCAACTACCTTGGTTAGGACTTTGCAGACAGTCTTAGTCGCGGCCTCTCCGAACGTCCAACCCATCCAGCTTTTGTTGGCCATCGCTCCACCTTTAGTAGGAGTTTATGGAACTTTCAAGTTTCTGACAGAAATTCTATAACAAAAAATCCGCCTCGTCAAGGGGTGGATTTTTATTTACCGAGTTCTTTTTTCACCAAGTTCGCGATGTATTCTTCGGTGATCTGCATGGCGTCATAAGTCGCCCCCCCGATGTGAGGAACAATGATCAGATTGTGCTGACCGCTTTTCGCCATTTTCCAAAGTTCACTCTCCGGCAAATGCCCGCCGCTCCCCTCTTCGTCCCACATCACATCCACCGCCGCTCCGGCGATCCATTTTTCTTTTAGGGCTTTTTCCAGCGCTCCCTTTTCCAGAATTTCCGCGCGGGCGGTATTCACCAGATGAGCCGTGGGCTTCATCATCTTCAAATGATCTTCTTTTATCAAATTCTGCGTGGCATCGGTCAATAAAACATGCAAAGACAGGATGTCGGACTCTTTAAATAAAGCATCGTGATCCAATTTCTTAATTTCCAGCTTCTTCATCTCATCCTCGGAAACAGCCGGATCGCACGCTAAAACATTCATACCCAAAACCTTTCCATAACTCGCGACCATTTTACCCAAACGGCCCAGCCCAAGAATACCTAAATTCTGGCCGGCCAACTGATAGCCCTTGAATTGATCGCGATCCCAACCGCCCGCCTTGACATGCTCATGCGCCTGCGGAATTTTTCTAGCTAAAGCCAGCATTAATCCCAAAGTTTCCTCGGCAGTAGAAGTGATCTTGACCAAAAATTCCGTATGCCCGCCCAACGTTACTAATTAGATTCCCC
>CAYHBX010000003.1:0-28996 GCA_964355005.1 uncultured Candidatus Saccharibacteria bacterium
CTTCCAGAACCAGCTGGACTATATCATCATCCGTTTAGCAACGGAGCGAGGCGCTTCCCCAGATCGTTATACGACCGAGTACTCCCTTTCGGGATAGTCTCTACACCTTCTCCGACTTCACATCGGAGCTTGGCTCGGTATTGTCCGGACTCTCCGGAGTTCCACCGAATTCACCTCGTTTTCATCCCCGAATTACTTCGGGGCGGTCCAAAGAACTTAGACCTTCGCTCTACCACTGAGCTACCGCGGCGTTACCAAATTCTATAATACCGAAATATTTTGTATTTAGCAACGCTATTTCACAACTCCAGTAGAGCGTAACATGCTATACTTAACAAATGAGTATATGCAAATTGTGTCAAAAAAAATTTAAAGATTATCAAAACACACGAAGGAAGCGATGCGGTTCTTGTAATACTAAAATCAGAAGATTTCGCGCTAAAGCCGCAGCGATTAAATATCTTGGCGGAGGGTGCAGTAAATGCGGTTGGAGCGGCAATCAAGCCGCCCTCCAGTTTCATCATACAAAGTCTCAAGAAAAAGATTTTAATATTGGCAATGTAGCAAATAAAAGCTGGGATTCCATTAAGAAAGAATTACAGAAATGCGTTCTATTGTGCGCGAATTGCCACACTATTCATCACAGCACCAAAGATGGGGATAAATTTCTTAATGAAGCATTAAGCTACAAGGGTAGAAAGTTGGAATTTTGAGTTCCTAATTCCCGCGGCACCAAATTAAAAAACCCGGCAGCTGCCGGGTTTTTTTATGTTTCACCATTAACCGAATTCACAATTGATTCAATGTTGCTTCCCTTTTCGAGAACGCCATTTTCTCTTAGCCAAATCAGACATTCTAATCTATCTGCGAAAATGCAACACACTTCTTTGAGCACGCGTTGCAGTTTTCCAAAAAAGTTCAGATATTTTCTCTCATATTGCTCCCTTATTACAAAATAAAGCCCTTTTTTATCTTTGTAAGCAATGAATCTTTCCGTTAAAGTCCAGCAATTATCGCCGGATCGGTAGGCTTTCCAGACTATTCCAGAATCGGACATAGTAGCAGACGTAGATTCGTCAAAGAGCCTATCGTCATAAGTGAGCATGTTTGTTCTTAGCATCCCAATTCCTAGAAAGAACTGCCGGTAGCATACCAATATATTTGGAGAATAGTCAATGTGTGCATACCTGTATATTGGTTAGGCTTTTGTTTCGGAGTAGAATTAAGATATAAAAATATTTTTTGCTCCGTTCTCGGAACTAGTTTATAATTTGTAATTAGTTCTTAGAAAAATCATCCGAAAAAAGGAGAAAAAGTGAAAAAAGAAACCACGATGTTCACTAAAGTTAGAAAACGGGACGGATCTATTGTTGATTTTGACCAAGCTCGCATCACGCAAGCGGTTTTTAAGGCGCTGAATGCCACCGGAGAGGGGAATGAGAAGGATGCCGACCGTGTTTCCGATAAGATCCTCAAGGCGCTCAAGAGAGAGCATTCCTCAAAGGATGTTTTGGATATTGAAACTATCCAGAATTTCGTTGAGCGAACCTTGATGTTGTTGGACTACACTAAAACCGCCAAGGCGTACATTTTGTATCGGGAAAAACGCGCCGAGATTCGGGAGAAAAAAAAGGAAGTTCCCGAAAATGTTAAAAAAATGGTGGCGGAAAGCAAACAATATTTCCGCAATCCGCTTGGCGAGTTCATTTTCTATCGTAGCTATTCCCGCTGGAATGAAACAGAGAAGCGACGCGAGACCTGGATCGAGGCCGTCGGTCGTTATATGGAGTTCATGAAGGAGAATCTCGGTAAGAAGCTGACCGATCAGGAATACGCGGATATCCGCGAAGCAATCCTGAATATGCGGGTAATGCCTTCAATGCGGTTGGTGTGGAGCGCGGGCAAAGCGGCCAGATCCACGAATGTTTCCGCTTATAATTGTTCTTTCGTCGCCATTTCTGAATTGCAGGATTTCGGGGAAATTATGTACAACTCAATGTGCGGCTCGGGCGTGGGTTATTCAGTGGAGCATGAAAGCACGGAAAAACTGCCCCAGATCAAGAAGCAGAAAGTCTCTCCCAAAGAAAAAGTGGTCGTGGATGACAGCAAAGAAGGCTGGGCGGACGCGTTCGTCAGATGTATGAAGGTTTGGTACGAAGGCGGCGACGTTGAAGTGGATTTTTCTAAACTTCGGCCGATGGGCGCCCGGTTAAACACTATGGGCGGTCGCAGTTCCGGTCCGGGTCCGCTGAAAGCGTTGATTGAATTCGCGCGCGGCAAAGTTTTGAAACGGCAGGGCCGGCGTCTGAAGCCGATCGATGTCCATGATATTGCCTGTAAGATCGGCGAGATCGTGGAAATGGGCGGTGTTCGCCGCAGCGCCATGTTGTCATTGTCGGATCTGGACGATCTGGAGATGCGCCGCGCCAAAGAAGGGCAATTTTGGGCTAAAGAGCCGCAGCGGCACATGGCCAATAATTCGGCGGCCTACAATTCTATGCCGACCGACATTGAATTTATGAACGAATGGAAAGAACTGGCTGAAAGCGGTTCCGGGGAGAGAGGGATATTTAATCGGGCAGGATTGCAAAAGCAGCTGCCGGAACGGCGCTGGGCGGTTTTTGAGAAAGACGCGTCTACTAGCGGTACTAATCCCTGTGGCGAGATCATCTTGAAATCCAAACAGTTCTGCAATCTTACGGAAGTCGTTTGTCGAGCGGAAGACACCGAAGAAACTCTGCTGGAAAAGATCCGGCTGGCGACGATTCTGGGGACTTATCAGTCCACACTCACTAATTTTCCTTATCTTTCCAAGCAATGGAAAAAGAATTGCGAAGAGGAGCGCCTGCTTGGCGTTTCTTTGACCGGCCAGTGGGATTGCCCGGTAGTCCGGGAATCGGAATTGTTGCGAAAACTGAGAGCGAGGGCGGTTGAGGTTAATAAAGAATACGCGGATCGTTTCGGCATCAATCAATCCACGGCGATCACCTGTGTTAAGCCTTCCGGGACAGTTTCCCAGCTGGTGGATTCCGCTTCCGGATTGCATACCCGGTATGCTAAATATTACATTCGCCGCATTCGTATTTCCGCTACCGATCCTTTGTTTGAGATGCTGAAAGAGCAGAAATATCCGTATGTTTCTGATGTCGGACAGAGTGCCGGCGCCGTGGCAAACTACGTTGTTTCTTTCGTGATCAAATCTCCCGAAAGCGCGGTTACCCGGCATGACAAAGACGCCATTCAACAGCTCGACCACTGGAAAATGCTCAAGGAGAACTACACCGAGCACAATCCTTCGGCTACCGTTTACATCGGTCCCAACGAATGGACGGGCACGATGTGCTGGCTCCGGGAAAATTGGGATATGGTCGGTGGCTTGGCCTTCCTTCCTAAAGGTGACGATGAACATGTCTATGTGCTGGCTCCTTATGAAGAAATTAGAGATGAAAAGGACGCCGCCGGAAATGTCGTAAAAACCGCTGAACAGAAATATCAGGAATTGAAAGCAAAACTTCCTGAAATTGATTTTGCCGACATTGTGCTTTATGAGCAGGACGACGAAACTAAAGGCGCTAAGGAACTGGCCTGTAGCGCCGGAGTCTGCGAGATAATCTAAAAACTTCCCCTCAGGGAAGTTTTTTTGATATACTCGTAAGCGGTTCTTAAAAAACGAAGGAGGGTGGTTATGGTTGATGTGAAGGTTGTCGGGCCCAAAATTTCCGGAGAAGAGAAGATTCTTACTCCCGAGGCTCTAGCATTCGTTGAAGCGTTGGCGAGGAATTTTTCCGCAACCCGCGCGGATCTTTTGAAAAGACGTCAGCGGCGGCAGAAGGAGATCAATAAAGGCGTGTTGCCGGAGTTTCCCGCGGAAACCGCGTGGATTAGGGAAAAGGATTGGAAGGTTGATCCCGTCCCGGCCGATCTGCAGGACCGGCGCGTGGAGATAACCGGGCCGGCTTCGGTTCGGAAGATGGTTATTAACGCTTTGAATTCCGGCGCGCGATGCTATATGGCCGACGCCGAGGATTCGGAATCGCCGACCTGGGCGAATATCATCAATGGCCAGATCAATCTTTATGATGCCATCCGGCGTCAGATTGATTTTACTGACGAGAAGAGCGGCAAAGAGTACAAGCTGAATGAGAAAACGGCAGTGCTCATGTTCCGGCCTCGCGGCTGGCATCTTCCGGAAAAACACATTCTGGTGGGCGAGGAGCCGATTTCGGCAAGTTTGTTTGACTTCGGGATGTACTTTTTTCATAACGCGAAAGCGCTACGGGAAAGGGGAACGGGTGTTTATCTGTATCTTCCGAAGACCGAGAACCGTCACGAGGCGCGGCTCTGGAGAGATGTTTTTGATTTTGCCGAGTCTTGGTTTCGACTTCCAACCGGAAGCATTCGGGCGACGGTGCTGATTGAGACTGCCCTCGCCGATTTCGAGAAGGAAGAGATTCTCTACGAAGGGCGTCACCACTTCGTTGGCCTTAATGTGGGCCGCTGGGATCGTATGTTCGGCCAAATCAAAACGTTCTCCAAGTTTCCGAAGTTTGGGCTTCCAGACCGATCATCGCTGGACATGAGCAGTGGGTTTCTTGCCCCCTCTTGCGATTCGACGGTTCGAGTTTGCCATCAGCATGGAGCGTATGCGATGGGCGGGATGTCGGCTCAGAGCCCGGTCAAAGATGAAAAGATCAATCAACAGAACCGAGCGGCGGTTCGGGCGGACGCCCTCAGAGAAGCGAAGCAGGGTTTTGACGGCAAGTGGGTTTCTCACCCGGCCTATGTTCAGGACGCAACCGAAGTTTTTGATGAGTTTATGCCCGGGCCCAACCAGCTACACGTTCTGCGCGAAGATGTTCACGTTACCGCGGAAGATCTAATGCGGGTTCCGGATGGGCCGTTTACTGTAGAAAGCGTTCGAGTCAGTATTCGCACCGGGATCCAGTATCTGGAGGCCTGGCTCCGCGGTATTGGCTGCGTTCAGCTGATGGCGGCGATGTTCGACGCTGCTATCGTGGAGATAGACCGGGTTCAGGTTTGGCAGCGGCGGAGGTACCAGGTGCAGCTTTCTTCTGCAAATCCTGACGGTCATATTACGTTGACCGACGAAGTTCTCAATCAGATGTTCACCGAAGAGATGAATGACCTGAGGGGCGGCAAGTTTGAACTTGCCGAAAAGCTTTTCCGGCAATCGGTTTTCGCGGAGGAGTGCCCGGACTTCCTGATGCTGGCGGCCTACGATGAGCTGATCGCGGCCGGTGAGTAAAGAACAAAATCCCCCCCCAAAGGGGATTTTTTGGTACGTCAAAGTTTTTGACACCGGAGGCGTATGACAATATAATTTTTATTAGTAATTTAAAAAGAGGAGGTAGGATGCCGAATAATAAAGAGGTGATTACGGAGTGGACTTCGGAGCGGTGGAAGGGGATTAAGAGGAATTATACTTGGGAAGATGTTCAGAGAACTCGGGGGACCCTACCTATTACTTGGACACTCGCTCAGGTGGGCGCGGCTCGTCTTTGGCTGATGTTGAATGGTCCTCTTCCGGTTCGCGCCCTTGGAGCGATGTCCGGCCTGCAGGCCTCTCAAATGGTAAAAGCCGGGCTGGGGGCGATTTACGTCAGTGGTTGGCAGACGGCGGCCGACGCTAATTCCGCTCGTGAAACTCTGCCTGATATCAGCGCTTATCCGATTGATAGCGTTCCGTTGCTGGTGGATAGAATCAATCGCGCCTTGCGGAAAGATGACTTAATTCAGCATTCCGAAGGCAAAAGAGATTTTGATTTCTTTGTTCCTTTGATGGCGGACGCGGAGTCCGGCTGGGGCGGCAAAACTAACCCCTCCGAATTGATGAAGCACATGATTGAAGCGGGCGCCGCCGGCGTTCACTTTGAGGATCAGTTAGGCGCCGAAAAGAAGTGTGGACATATGGGCGGTAAGGTGCTGGTTCCGACCGGCCAATTCATTGATACGCTGCTTAGCGCTAGACGGCAGGCCGATGCGATGGGCGTCCAAACTATTATTGTTGGACGGACTGACGCTGAAGCGGCCACCTTGCTGACTTCTCATATTGATGATCGTGACAAGGAATGGATTCTTGGAACTAGCGATGCCGATGGCAAAGAAATGACTTACGGTGAGGCGTTGAAACTCGGGTTGACTTCCAAATGGACTGCTAAGGGAGTTGCCGGTTCTTGGACTCCGTTACTGACTCCCGAGGGCTATTATCGGGTTCAGTGCGGATTGAAAGCGGCGGTCGCTCGCGCGATTGCTTACGCTCCATACTGCGACATGCTTTGGCTGGAGACCAAGAGCGCCGAGCTGGATGAAGCGCTGGAATACGCGGAACTGGTTCATAATGAATATCCGGGGAAGCTGTTTATGTATAACTGCGCGCCTTCATTCCCTTGGACCAAAGATTTCGCTAAGAAGTACGGTTTGGATCCCGACAATAAACACGATCGGCAGATTTTGGAAGGTCTCTTTGAGAGTTTCCAAGATAAGTTGTATAAGATGGGCTATAAGTTCGTTTTTGTGACTCTCGCCGGTTATCACGCGCTGACCTATTCAATGTTTAAATTGGCGCGCGGCTATCGCGACCATGGGATGGCGGCTTATGTTGAGTTGCAGGACGAAGAGTTCGCGCTGGAGAAATCGGACGGCTTTACCGCTGTCCGGCATCAGAGAGAAGTTGGTACCGGCTTTCATGATGAAATCGCCAAAATTATCTCCGGCGGGCAGTCATCCACTTTGGCGCTGAAGGGTTCAACGGAAGAGCGATTCCATGAGCTAGAAGAAGTTAAGGAAAAAAAGGAAATTGAAAAAACTCTGGAAGAAGAAAAAAAAGAAAGCCCCGACGAGAATAAAACTTCGTGCGATCCGGAATCTAAGGGAGAAGGCTGATCTTAACCTCAAACCGCCCAGTTCGGGCGGTTTTTTTTGACAAAAGGCAGAGCATGAGATATTATAGCACTAGCACTCAATAAGGAGGCTAGTCATGAATATCGCAGCCCTCGAAAAGAAGGTCAGATTTTGGACAAGAGCAATGAAGGTTTGTCTGATCGTTACGGCCACGGTTGTCACGCTACTAATTCCTCTTGCAATACTCTTTAGCATCGCCGTGGGGGACTTCTTGCCTCTAGGTTTAGCTATAGGCGCGACTCTGCTCCTTTCCATGTGTAGCGTATTATGTTGCGCAGATTTCGCCGCCGAAAACGCCATACGACTGGCCGTTGCCGTAACGGGTGTTGAAATTATCGGCGCGCGAGTCTCAAGGGTTTATCCGAAAACGCCATCCGACAATGCCGGTTTCCTGGTTGGTGATGTAATTCTGAAGATCAATGCCAAGGACACCGACTTTTCACATCCGGGCGGCGTCGACCTCGGCCTCGATCTTTACGAGGAACTCAAGACTAATCTCCACACCATTGTCATGGTTTCAAGGAACTGCAAGCTTGAGGCTTTGACCCTAGTAAAGCCCTAATCACAAACCGCTCTCGATAACATCGGAGCGGTTTTTTTGTTCACCGTCTTCTAGCGCCCAGTTTCTATTGCCTAGTTGTTATTTGGCACTTTTTGTCATTCCCGCGAAAGCGGGAATCCAGAACCACACGCTGGATTCCGGCTCAAGGCCGGAATGACAAGGAGCGAGGGGCTTTTCTTTACTAGTGTCTATTGCCTAATCCCTAGTGCCTATTTTAATTCCTCTCGCGGTTTAGATTTTTTAATAATTTCAAAAGCCTCCTTGGCGGAATCAACTATCGTGTATAATTTGAGATCCTCCGCGTCTATCGTATCGTATTGATCCAGCAATTTCTTTTTCATCCAATCGTTCAGGTCGCCCCAGAAATCCTTCCCGACTAAAATAATCGGAACATTGTCGTGTATCTTTTTTGTCTGAACAAGTGTCAGGATCTCCAGCAGTTCATCCAGCGTTCCATAGCCACCGGGGAAAAATACATATGCTTGCGCGGAGTAGGCGAGCATCACTTTTCTGGTGAAGAAGTAATAAAAGCCATGCCCCTTTTTGACGTAGTCGTTGACGCGCTGTTCGTAAGGGAGTTGGATGTTGATGCCGATGGATTCCCCGCCGCCCTCCGACGCCCCACGGTTACCGGCTTCCATAATGCCCGGTCCGCCGCCCGTAATTACGCTATATTTCGTTTTAGCGAGCATTTTCCCAAGCTCCCGAGCTGTTTTATACCAACGATTACTTTCCTCAAACCGGGCCGAACCGAAGAAGGTTACCGCTCTTTTTATGTCGGCTAGAAATTGAAATCCATCCACGAATTCCGCCATTATCCGGAACACTCTCCAATGAAATGAGTGACGCCAGTCATGCGGATGCGGGTTGATCGGCAGATCTTTCGCGGGAACGAGTATTTTCTTTTTGTTTTTATTATTTTTCATAATGTTGATGATACCTAATATTTTACCACATTTAAGTTATAATGAATAAATATCAATGATGTCCACAATTCTTAAAGTTCAAGATCTGCGCGTAGCTTTCGGAAATTATTCCGTTTTGACCGATCTTTCCTTCGAACTTCAGAAAGGCGAGGTTTTGGCGATTATCGGACCGAATGGCGCGGGGAAGACCGTGCTTTTTCGCGCCCTGCTCGGTTTGTTGCCGTACTCCGGGGAAATTTCCTGGATGAAGCACGTAAAGATCGGTTATGTTCCGCAAAAATTATCCATTGGCAAAGATCTGCCGGTCAGCGTGCTGGATTTTTTGCGTTTCAAAAAAGGATCGGAAGCGGAAGTTTTTGAGGCTCTGCGGGCGGTTGGATTTTTAGGGCAAGAGCATGACGAACATCACTGGCGGGAGCATTTGCTTAACGCCCGGTTGGGTGAGCTTTCCGGCGGACAACTGCAAAGAGTGTTGATTGCTTACGCGCTGATCGACCATCCTGACATTTTGCTTTTTGATGAGCCGACCGCGGGAGTGGATATCGGCGGCGAAGAAACTATCTACGCGCTGTTAGCCAAACTCCATCATCAGCACGGGTTGACTATCTTATTGATTACTCACGATTTTAATATCGTTCACCGGTACGCGGAAAAAGTTCTTTGTCTGAACCGGACGGCGGTTTGTTATGGCGCTCCGAAAGAAGCTCTGACTCCTAAAGTTTTAGAGGATCTTTATGGTTCGCAGGTTGATATTTATTCCAATGGACATAAACACTAATTCTAATTTAATAACGAGCTTGCTAGTTGGATTGTTTGTCGGCGCCGCTTCCGGCTACCTCGGATCGCTGATGGTCTTGAAACGGATGGCATTGGTAGGGGATGCGTTGTCTCACGTAGCTCTGCCCGGTATCGGCATCGCGCTGACTTATGGCATTAACCCATTCTTGGGCGCGTTTACGGCATTAGCGATCGGAATTTTACTGGTTTGGCAATTGGAGAAGAAAACGGAAATTCCCGCCGAGGCGATTGTCGGCTTGATTTTCGCGGTTTCTTTGGCGATCGGTCTTCTGGTCACACCGGAGCCGGAACTTTTAGAATCCCTATTTGGGGATATTTCCTCGGTCAGTATTTTTGATGCCGTGTTGGCTGTGATCTTATCGTCAGCGGTTGTCGTCGTGAGCGGACTGATCCGAAAAAAGATTGCTCTGGAAATTATTTCTCCGGATCTGGCCCGATCCCAAGGTCTGAATAGCCGGCTATTGAGTTTGGCCTTTTTGGGAATGGTGGCGGTGGTAGTTGCTTTGGGCGTTAAAGTTGTTGGCACTTTGCTGATGGGTTCGCTGGTGATCATTCCGGCGCTGGCCGCTAAAAATCTTGCTAGAACTTTCGGCTTTTATGGCTGGGCAAGCTTAATTTTGGGAGCGTTTTGCGCGGTAGGAGGTATTCTTCTGGCCCCGGTATTAAATTTCCCTCCGGGCCCGATCGTAGTCTTAGTCAGCGCCGGCATTTTTGTAATTTCTTTGTTCGCAAAAACAAAATAAATAAAAAAATCCCCTTCCGAAGAGGGGTTTTGCGGTATCGCCTGTGGGTTATGTTTTGCCACAGATCCCCGCTTACGCTGATTAGCAGCGGTTTTTTATCGAGGTGTTCTCCTCGGAGCTGCTCTTATCCGAAAATTCGAACTTCTCGGAGGAGAGCGAATACTTCCGACAGCTCAGGAGCCGGGACAGAATCCGTCGACCCGTACCTCCAGCGCCCCGCTCCTTCCGGAGCGGTGAAGCCGCAGTCATGCTCAAAATAGAGCGTGCTGAGGCCGGAGTGGGTCACCCCTGAGTCATCGGTATAATCAGACCGAGACTCAGGGTCAACGAATTCAACAACATCCCGGAGTTCCTTGGGGATGAGGTGTTCCTGATCACGCAGGAACTGTAACGCCTCACCGACAAGAAAAACTTGGATCATAATCCTCCTTTGAAAAAGAAGCTTAATCTACCGCCAACCCAAGGTTGGCTTGAGGTAGTCCGGTCCCATTCCTGATGGTCTGTTTGAATTATAGCAGATATACAGAATTTGTCAAGGTGGTAAAATAGGGCTGAAATAAGGTTTTTTAGCGTTTAGGGGGCTTGTAGAGTTCCTCGTCGATGGTGCGGTCAAAGCAAACCTTGTCGGCTCCGTGTTGCCAGTTTTCCTGGCCGTACGGTTCGGGATAATAAAGCGGTTTCGGGGTGCGGAGGGTCATTTCTTCGCTAGCTAGGTTGAAATTACCGCAGAGCTCAAAGGAGAGCGCGCCGGTAGTTTTATAATCGTAGGACAGCTGATTTTCGGGATCGGCCGGGGCTTGGAAGCCGCGGATACTATCAGTCAGTTCGTCCAAGTTTTTTGGCAGACGATCTTTGTTCATCCAGAAATTGAGAACTTCGGATTGAATGATCTGCAAATGGCTAACGCGCTGCTCATCAAATCGGCGCAGACGTTCGGTTTTGGGTGAGCCAACAATAAAAAATCCGGCAACGATAGTCGCGGCAACCACGGTAATAATTGTGTATACGAAATACTTCATTGTGATAAAGTTCGCGTGATTCGCATGATATATAATTTTCGCATTATGTCTAATCGCTTTTATATTTTCTCAACTCCCATAGATAGTAGTAGAAGACGCTGCCGGCGACGAAGAATACTGCCAGCACTTTAATGATAAATCGCAGGGTAAGTTCGCCGCCCAGCAGATTATTTAGCAGGGTTACCAAGTCGCCGATAATGATCAGCGAGGCCGCGAACAAAGTAAAGTATGTGAGCCACTTTCTTACCCACAAATTCGCCTTGCTGGGTGTTTTTTTATAGCTCCGGTTGAGGTGCAAAATAGTCAGCAAATACACAGGAAAAACGATGATCAAAGAGGAGAGTGACCATCGGATCGCGCCATACGAACCGGAAAATCTGCCGTAACCGTACCCATCCGAAAGAAGATCGGGTAATAAAACGTTAACGTATTGGAAGATCAACACTAAAAAGGCGATGCCGCTCGCGTATAAGGCAACGATCGCCAACAGGTGCAAAAAGACGTCTTTAGGAGAGGTGGCGGGCATAGTTTCAAGTTTATAAGGTTTATAAAGTTTGTAAAGTTCAGGAACGAGCCAGATGATCCATCGCGTATTTAAAGCTGGAACCCACCTTTTTCCCTGGGTTAAAGATATTCTTCGGGTCGAATATTTTCTTAGTTTTTTCAAACAAGGCGTAAACTTTTTTTCCGTACATTTTCTCTAAAAATGGTGATCGGATCAGTCCGTCATTGTGTTCGCCGCTCATTGAGCCGCGGAACTGAAAAACCAGATCATAGACTTTTTCCGAAAGCTCCGTGTAAATTTTTCGGTTTTTCGGATCGCCGGCTTTTACTAGCGGGATGATATGAAAATTTCCGTCACCAACGTGTCCGGTGATAGTATAGGTCAATTTATACTGCGCCATAATTTCGTTAAGTTTAGGCAAAAATTCCGGCAAAAGTTTTGGTTGAACGGTTAAGTCATCAATAAAAGGAGCCGTCCGCATGTTTTTAACGTGATGACGCAGAAGATTGAAACTTTCGCGGCGAATTACCCAATATTTTTTAGCTTCGGCGGGATTACGGGTCAGATGGGTGCGAACGGGGAATTGTTTCAGGGCTTTTTTAGCGGCCAGCGCTTGTTCGGCAACTTCCGCGTCGTTGTCGCCGGTAAATTCCGCTATCAGGATCAGTTTCGGTATTCCATAGGTAAGCAGAGTCCAGGCTTCCGGCAGAAATTTCCAGGCCAATGAGAAAATATTGGTTTTTAACGCCTTGATCATTCCCGGAAGGAAGCGGAAGACCAGTTTTAGCGTGTTATTGTCGTAGGATTCAAAAGTTTCGGGTTTATGTTCCAGAACCGCGTTCACGATCCCACCTAAAACTTTTAGATCTTTCAAAAATATGACCAGCATCTTTGATCTCGGCTTCGGCTTGATGAGCCGGAATTTTATTTCCGTAATTATACCCAGCGTTCCTTGGGAGCCGGTAAATAATTTTGTCAGATCAAAAGTCTTTCGGTTCCAGACGTTCCACAGAAAATACCCGGAAGAGTTCTTGGAAACGGCCGGTTTGGCTCCGTGGATAAGCTCATAATTTTTTTCTATAAGATCAAAAACCTGTTTGTAGATTTTCCCTTCAATATCTTTTTTGGCGATCTTTTTCTTCAACTCTTTCGCGGTCAGTGGCTTAATAAGATATTCCTTGCCGTCGGCCAGCACCGCTTTTATTTCCATTACGTAATCTTCTGTTTTTCCGTAAGATAAGGTCTTTTCACCGCCAGCGTTGTTGCCGACCATCCCGCCAACAGTACAGATCTCGCGCGACGCGGGATAGGAGGGCATCAACTGTCCTTTCATTAGGGTTAATTTTTCAAAATCACGATAAAAGACACCCGGTTCGGTGATTGCGTAACCGTTGCCGACCGCTTTCACGTGGTTGAGGTGCTTATTAACATCCAAAACGATCGACTCGGTTAATGGTCCGCCGGCCATGCAAGTGCCTCCCGAGCGGGGAGTGATGGAAAGTTTTAATTTGGGATTTTTTGAAACGAACGAGACCAATTTTTGGATATCGGCGGAGTTCTTTGGAGCTATAACTAGTTCCGGCCTAACCTCAAACAAACTGGCGTCGCGGCTATAATCGTCCAGAGTTTTATTGTCATTCAAAACTTCGCCGGCGATCAAAGACTTCAGCTTTTCTTTAATTTCCTTGGACATCATTATAATTATAACAAAAAATCGCCTCGGTCTTTTCCGAATGGCGATTTTTTAACTTCCACGCCGAGGTTAATGTTAAACCGGCATTAGAAATTAGTAATTAGATATTAGAAATTTATCATTTCCCTTTACCGCATTGCTCGCAATCTCCGCAGGAGCAACCGGCCGGGTGCGTGCATTTTCCTTCTTCCATATTTTTTATGAGAACGATAGATTTAGCGCGCGACCTTTCTAGGTGAGTATAACAAATTAGCGGAACCGGACGGGAATCCGTAGTTCGGCATCGTGTTCCGGCAGTCCGGAAGGATTATCTTTTTCTAGAACAAGCACGCCGGTGTCGGTAGTCGGATTTTCAAATTCCAGATCCATTGAGAATGGCACGAAATTCTCCGTCATCCATTCGCCAATGGCTTGCATCGGTTTGATCGCCAGCAATTTTCCGTTGCTATCCAGCAATTTTACCGGGAATGAAGCTTCGAAATACCAATAGCCGCGCGCTTGACCGGTAATTGTCACGGGATTGGTTATCAGCTGATTGGCGACTGGCTGACTCACTACGATCAAATCACTTTTGTCGGAGGAGCCATTGGGGGCGCCTTTTTTAGGCAGGACCAGCATTCCTATCACTAAAAGCGCGATTGCCAAAATTACTAAAACAAAAACCAGGTAAATATTTTTCATACCAGTACTATATCACAAACCTACGGTTCAACAATTATCTTTCCCGTCATCGAGGGATGAATAGCGCAATGATAAGGGTATTCTCCGGGTTTATTGAAAATAAACTCAAAACTTTTTCCTTGGCTTAATAATTTACTTGAAAACAAATTTGTGTTGCTGGTTACGGTATGACCGGCAGCGTCCTCATTTAACCAGGTAATTTTCGTTCCTGCTTTGACCCGCACTTCCTGGGAAATAAAACTGAATCCCCGGACTGCTACCTGAATGTTAGAAGTAAAGCCCTGCTGATTGACTACCGGTTTTGGAGCCGGAGAGGTAACGGCGGCAGGGGAGGACGGAGCGGGGGCTTTGGCGGCCGGCTTTTGTTCTTCCTGATTAGTTCCGGATCCGAACCAGCCATTGTTAAGCGGATTATAATCGCTGTAATAAAACGCGGCCGCTATTCCGGCTAGAACGACAACTATCGCGATGATCTGCATTGGTGAGGCCATTACTGCTAATTGTAGTCAACTTGACTATAATAACCAGCAAAGGTTATCCCCACAGCTATTAAGCAAGGAGTTTCGGCAGTAGTTTTTCCAACGCTTGGCGCCGGTGCCCGATCTTCGCTTCCTCATTCATTGTCATTTCGCCCAGCATTTTTTTCAGTTCCGGCACGTAAAATACCGAACGGAACGGGAAGCCGGTAATAATAGTTTCGATCGGTTTCTCGGTTATCGTCCCTCGCAAAGTGCCTTCGCCGGTGGCAACCGACTGGCCGGGCATTTTAAGGGCCATTACTACCCGGAATTGCGCGTCTCTCTTGCCCTTCGGTATCGCCTTCATTTTTTCCAGGATCAATTTTACCAGTTCTTCATCGCTGGCCCGATAACCCGGCCAACGGCGGGCCTTAACTCCCGGTTCGCCATTTAGTCCATCAATTTCCAGTCCGGAATCCTCGGCAATCACCGGAGTGTCGGTAAATTTTGAATAAAATTCCGCCTTTTTTACGGCGTTCTCTTCGAAGGTTGGGGCGTCCTCGGGAGCTTCCTCGGTTACTCCGATGTCCTGTAGGGTGATTACTTCGATCGGCAGGTCTTTGAGTAATTCCTTGTACTCAAGAATTTTTCCCGGATTTTGTGTGGCAACCAGCAATTTTTTCATCCCACACATAACAAGGATTGCGAAGCGTTTTCGCATCCCTGGTTTAATTTAGACGACGTTTTTAGTTGAATATGCATAATTGTTTAAATAAATTACGGCTTCGAGATGATGATCCTTGTTATGTGTAGGATTCACTCATTAAATTATAAACGAATTAAAACAAGGAAGCCAGTTTATCAATATTCTCTTTATCCGGTCCACTATCATCCGCGCCCGGAACTTCCAGTATCCAAATTTTATTTTGCAGGCGTTTTTCCCCGGTCAGGTGGCGAAATCCGCCGGAGCCGATCTTCCCCGCGCCTATATTTTCGTGCCGATCGTGGTTAGACCGGAAATCGGTTTTAGAATCATTGGCATGGATGACATCCAATTTTTCCAGCCCAATGAGTTTATCCCAATCGGAAAAGAACTTTTTTACTTCCACTGAATCCAGATATTGAATGATGCCGGCCTCAAAAGCATGGGCGGTATCAAAGCAAATCGCGAAGCGTTCGTCTTTTATTCCGCGCGTTACTTTGGAAATTTCTTCAAGCGTAGAGCAAAGCTTATTGCCGCCGCCCGCGCTATTTTCCAGGAGAAGTTTCGCTTCGCCCGGACCCCTTAAGACTTCTTTGACGCCGGAAATCAGATTTTTTAATCCCGATTCCTTTGGAGAGCCGTTGGATGATCCGGCGTGAAAGATGAGGCCTTGCGCGGATAGCAGCCCGGCTATTTTCAGGTGCTCCGTGAGATTCTTGACGGATCTTTTTCTTAGTTCCGGATTGTCGCTGGCCAGATTAACTAAATATCCGGCATGCAGATAAACCGGAAAATTGTCGGCGGCTTGTTTTAGACGGAGAAAATCCGCAACGGTTTTTTCATCAGGGAAAGCGGTCTGCCAGCGTTGTGGTGACGATCCGAATATCTGAATCGCCCGAGCGCCAATAGTTTTCGCATTATCCAAAGCCCGCTCCAAGCCTCCAGCCGTGGAAACATGCGCTCCGATGATCGGCAACGCGGAAAGTTTATCGGTCTCCGGACTTTTCTTTTTTCTTGAACGAATCAAAATGCTTGCCATCGTCGCAATCGCAATGTTTTAGATCTTTTTGGTAATCGGGACATTTTGGATCCTGACATTTTCCCTCCTTTTCCGACACGCCCTCGCAACCCCCCTGACAAATATAATGATGCATGATTTTAACTTACAACTAACGACCAATGACTTACAACTCCCAGATTAACCGATCCTTGATCCAGGCACCGCTTCCTTTTCAAGGGTTAAAATAATTGGGCCATTTTCATCTTTGGCGGCCAGCAACATTCCTTGGCTCTCAATGCCCATTAGCGCCCGCGGTTCCAGGTTGGCTACGATCACGATCATTTTACCGACTAAAAATTCCGGTTCGTATTTTTTGCCGATGCCGGCAATGATCTGTCGCTGTTTGTCCGTCCCATCTTCATTTTTGTCTCCGGCATCCACCGCCAGCTTTAAAAGTTTGTCCGATCCCTCAATGCGTTCGGCTGACAAAATTTTCGCCGCCTTTAATTCTATTTTTGAAAATTCTTCAAAGTTGATCGTCATTAGAAATTAGTAATTATATATTAGAAATTTTCTTGCGGATGTTCAGTGAGTATTCGTTAGAAATTAGCAATTAGAAATTAGAAATTTTTTATAGTATTTCCCCCGACTTCTTTATAATCTCCCACGACTGTATCTGTCCCAGCGATTCTCCGGTCCCCAGACTCTGCCCCAACTCGCCACCGAAGCGTGTCCAAGTCGGGATGCCGATCACGCAGCGGTGTTTGTTATCTACTGCCAGCCCGCCGGAATTGCCGAGGTCTATCTTCGCGGATGTTTTATATTTCGGGCCCCACTTGGTTTGCAGAACTCCGCTGATTATCCCGTCAGTAATGGTTAGGGTATTTCCGCCGAAACTCGGGTAGCCAAAGAGGGTGATCGGGTTGCCGGTTTTTATGTCGGCCGGGGCGCAAAAGGGGATTGGAAAGACGCCGAACTTTTCTGTTACGTTTTGTGCCTGAACCAGCGCCACGTCAACATCCGGGTAATTTGTATCGTATTTACCTACGAAAGCCGGCCGAGACCCTCCTAATTTTTCAAAAGTCGGCCCGACCGGCAACCGGGCGGCGCAGAAAGAAGTCGGATAGCCGGTGACATGCAGGTTGGTGGTTATTGCCAGGCCTTTCTCCGCGCTTTTTACCAAGCCGATAGTTCCGGACCCGGCCCGCTCTTCCGCTCCGTACGAATCCCGGCATTGGATGTACACGATCCGAGACATTAAATTCAATAAAAGATCTTGCGGCAGAGATAGGCCGTCCAGCTCGCCTTGTGATTTTTCCAATCCCTGCGCCAGATCTTTGTTGGTGCTTTTCAGATCATTCAGCGATTCCGAGGTTTTGTCCCGGATATTTCCCAAACTTTTTTCCAGAAGTGCCAGCTGGTCTTGGGTGGCGCTCAAACGATTTTCCACGGTCTTATACAGGCTGTAGCCGCCAAAGAGTATGACGGCCAATGCTAAAATAGCAGCAAGAGAGGCGATGGAGGTAATGATGCGCTGCATTTCCAAATCCTAATTAACTATTAAATAAGAAGCAACAATCGCGGCGGTTTCCGAGCGGAGTATCAATTTCCCTAAAGTGGCCATATTCAGCTGATATTTTCCCGCTAGTTCCGTTTCTTGATCATCCCAGCCGCCCTCCGGTCCGATAAAAATTCCCACCCTCGGTCCAGTGATCTTTATTTCCCGCATCGGTAGGCCACTGGGCCGGAAGAAAATATTAGAGTCATTGTTCTTGGTTTGTCGCAGAGCGTCTTCAAAAGTGATTGGATGGCAGATATTCGGAACGATCCCGCGGTTCGCCTGTTCGGCTGCTTCCTTGATGATCTTTTCCAAGCGGGGGATATTCAGGGCGGTCTTTACGGTTCTATTGGTCAGCATCGGAACGATCTCGGATATTCCCGCTTCCACCGCTTTTTGAGCGACCAACTCAAAATTTTCTTTTTTCAGGATCGCGCAATATAGAATTCCATAAGTTTCCGGCTCTTTCTCGTTTTCTTGCACCCCAACTACGTCCAAGGCAATGGCTGTTTTTGACATCGCGGTTATTTTCGCCAGCGCTTCCTGTTTTTGCCCGTTGGCGATCATCAATTCACTTCCGGGTTTTAAACGGAAGACATTTTTTATCTGATTGATGACGGCCTTGTCGGTCAGCTCAACCGTTTTTTTTGAGAGATCAAAATCCCCGATAAAGCGATGTAGTCTCATTTTTATATTCTAGCGTTTTTCTGCTTCTAAAAAAAGAAACAAAGGAATCTCACGGCGAGCCACATCTTCAGCTTTCGCGCGCGGCCCCGGTTCGCTTTTTTTGTTGGACTCCCATTCTTCCAGCGTGGTAACCGCGAAGCCGGAATTTTTTAGTAATTTGAAATAAGTTTGAAGCGGCCTATGAAAAGAGACAGTGTATCCTTCCGGAGCCCCGGCCTGCTCCATGGATGGATGCATCGTGATCTTTTCTTTGGATTCGGATAAGTAGGCGTAAATTTTACGATACATGCGACCACCTACGGAACTTGCCCCGTACCGAGAGCGCGTAGCGCTCTCTGGCGCGGGGTCCCAGCCCCATTCACTATTTTTCAGAACCCGAAAAGCTGGATGAGTCATTACTATATATAATTTGCCGCTAGTTTTAAGAACGCGGGCGCACTCCGCCAATACTTTGTGTGGGTTATCCATATTTTGCAGGGCTAGGGTGGCCACTGCTTTATCACAGCCGGCGCCGGTTAAAAATGACATACTCTCCGCCGAACCGGCGTGAAATTTTACATCGGGATATTTCTTTTTTGCTTCCTCGACCAGGCTTTTTGATAGTTCTATGCCAACTACGGCCGCGTCTTTTTTAGCGAATTCGTTGGCAAAAAATCCCGGCCCCGATCCGATGTCCAAAATTTTTTCACCGCTTTTTATATTCATCAGGCGGAGCAGATTCGGCAGGATCAGAGTTTTTTGATAATGGCCGATTACTACTTCAACACCCCAGGAAGTATCTTTTCTCATAATTATTAATATCTAATTTCTAATTACTAATTACAAGCACCAAAAAACCGCCCAACTATACCAGGGGCGGTTTTTTGATTTTAGGAACGGCCGCGAGCGGCAATCAGCGCCCAGGCGCCGACACCCAAATGCAGTATGGTGTCTAATGGATTTTGAAGTTGTGATCCGAGGAAATTTGTGCTGATTATCAGGCTGTAAAGACCAACCAGCACACCGATTACCCCCAAAACGACCACCAGCAATTTTTGTAATTTTGCCGGTAGCGCGAACGCCGCCACCAGGCCGGCGATACCGATGACCAGATGCGCCCAGTTTTCTCCATTATCAAACCACCAATTACCGCCAAAAACGCTTTTTTCCGGGGTTGGGCCGATAACACCGACAAAACCAAGGATCGCGACCAGAAGTAATACCGCGCCACCGATCAAAAGAAATTGTCTTGGATTCATCCCTCACATAACAAAGAGTTTATCTGCCCCTTGCATAAAGTGACTATGCTAAAGGCTTGTTCTTTGTTGTAATATAAATTTATTTTTTTTATTTAATTTCTGGGTTAACGACCAATCATGAAATTCTCACGAAGCTCTTTGTTATGTGAGGGATTCATGCCCCATTACTATTAATATAACAAAATCAAAATTTGTAGACCCGGAAAACCGGTTCGTTCCGTTGATTCATTATATAAGCAGGTGATAGGCCTTTGGTCAGCAGCGATAGTTCAAATTCTTGTCCGTCGGCGGTCAGCCGCGCCTCCTCCCTGACTATTACTTTGTCCGTGGGGGCGATGAAGTAGGTCGTGTGCGGAGGTAGTTCAAATTTTTGCAGTTCCGCGAAACCCTCGGACTTGATCACCGGCCAGCCGTGGTATATCTGCAGACGGTCCAAGCTCCAGAATCTCGCCGAGTCCTGTAAATTATCATCATAAATAATAAGAGCGGAGTAAGGTTGGGAGCCCACTCCCCTCTGTTGCTCTATGTCGCGATCGATCAATTTATCTAGAAATTGATATTTCTGGTTTAGGACGAACGCCGGATATTTACTCGTCAACTCACCCGCGAGGAACTGATCTAACTCGTTATATCCCCAGCGATAATTTTCAAAGCGCAGACGTGAAAAAGCAAAATGTTTCGGTCCGACCGGGTAGGGGAGCAGGTCAGTGTTGATGGCGTAAAAAATTTCCCAGAGAACTAAAACGGTCAACGCAGCCGCCCAGATTTTATTTTTTGTAAAGAAGGTCGACAGGAAAGCGGCTGTCGCGAGGACCAGAAAAGGCGTGAGCATTGCCAGAAAGCGCGGAGCCGGACCGATTAATCCGATGATCAGGAAAAATATGCCGCCGGCGGCGATTAATAGAAGAGCCGCTGACTTATCCTGTTTTTTGATGGACTTATATTTCAGCCACAATAAGCTGATGGCCGACAGAATGAGAAATGGCCAAGAATTTGATTTTGCTAAAGCGGGAATAAAGCTCACTATCCGTTCAAGCAAACTGCCGGCTGCTTCCTTGCCGGGAGCCGATTGCCAGATCTCTGGGTCCTGTCCCAGTAGATAAGATAGTTGAAAATCAAAATGGCCGGCCGCGAGATAAAGGTTCAGGTTATAAATAATCACCGGAGAAAAAATTATCAGCGCGGCCAGCAATCCAAACCATAAGAATTTTTCTTTCAGCCACTCACGGCGGAATACTAAAATATATATTCCGAAGATCGGCGCCAGGATAACGGCGTTATATTTTGCAAGCATTGCCAGGCCGGAAAAAATTCCTGCCGTCAGCAGATTTTTCCGGTTTTCGTCAGAACGCAGGAAAAAATAAATCGCCGCGAGCATCAAGGCAATTAAGATCGGTTCTTGCAGGCCCAGCCGGGAATTGTGGACCAGGTTGACCGTGATCGCGGCAATAGCCGCCGCCCAGAGTCCGGCTTTTTCCGAAAAGAGCTTTTTTCCGATCAGAAAGAGCAGATAAACGGTAAAAATTCCGGCGATGGCGGAGGGGAACCGGAAACCGAATTTATTCTCGCCGAAAATTCCCATAGAAATATTTTGGGCGAGGAAAACCAGCGGCGGATGGTCGTGAAAGGAAAGTTTTGTCCACCACGGAATGCCGCCTTTTGCTGGTAGATCGGCGGGGTGGGGGATGATCTTGTTTGCCCGGTTGATCGGGTCAAACCATTCCAGTGGCGTTGATTGTTTCGGCGCGTTATCGTAATCCAGCATTCCAATAGCCCGGAAGCCATAGAAAATTTCATCGCTACCCGTCACATCACCCTGTCCCAGCCAGGCGATGCGAAAAAACGCGGATACCAACAGAATTCCTATTAGGATTTTCTTTGTCATTGCTACTATCATAATATAATAGAACAATGCGCCTAACTGACAAAAAGATATTGCTGCTGGCTATTTTGGGTTATTTCGTTTTATTTGGAGTACTGACTTCGCTTCGGCATTACAGCTTTGAAACCCAGACTTGGGATATGGCGGCTTTTGTTCAGACCTTTTGGAATACTTCCCAGGGCCGGATAATGCAAAATAATACCGAGCAGGTCAGTAATCATTTGGGCTTGCATATGAGTCCTTGGCTACTGGTCTTGGCGCCGGGATACGCCGCTTTCCCGACCCCCTACTATCTATTAGTGATCCAAACGCTGGCTTTGGCTCTTGGCGCTTGGCCGCTTTTTCTTTTGGCGAAAAAGTTTTTATCTTCCCGGATGGCTTGGCTGATTACCGCCGGCTACCTTTTGTATCCTTCTTTGCATTGGTCCAATTTTTATGATTTTCACGAAATCACTTTCTTTGTCCCGTTATTTCTAGCCGCTTTTTATTTCGGGGAAACCAAGCGATGGGGCTGGGCGGGATTATTTTTTGCTTTAGCGGCCAGCGTGAAAGAGGACGCTATTTTGGCGGTACTCTTTGCCGGGATCTATTTTCTGATTCACGAAACAAATTCTAAACCCGAAACTCTAAATTCTAAACAATCTCAAAATTCTAATCTCCAAAATTTTAAACTTTTGAATTTATTTAGAATTTCGAATTTAGGATTTAGAGTTTTGAGAAATAAAAAGAAGGTTTTTGGAATAATAATAGCAGTCCTCGCATTATTTTATTTCTTGCTGGCAGTAAAAGTGTTGATGCCTGCTTTCGGCGGAGGGGTTTTGCGCTTTGACCGTTACTCTAATTTTGGCGACACGCCGACCGAGGCGATCAAGACCGCGATCACAAGTCCGGTGTTGGTAGCGCGGACTATTTTTACTCCGGGAAAACTTTTATATTTGTTGATCCTTTTCCTGCCAGTCGCTTTTTTACCCCTCTTTTCCTGGCGAACTTTAATTTTATTATTGCCCGGCTTACCGGAAAATTTGCTGACTAATTACGCCTTTCAGTTCAGCGGGCTTTATCACTATGATTCAATTTTAATACCGGCTATTTTTATAGGAGCAGTTTTCGGCGCGCGCAACCTACTGGCTTGGAGGCCGGGCTGGGAAAGAGGACTATTCTGGACAATCATCATTTTCACCGCTTTTAGTTTTTTAACTCGTTCCCCGATCAATTTCCGTAATTTTCCTATCCAATTTTTCAAAGACACCCCTCAAAAGCAGGCTTATCGGAATTTAGTTCGGCTGACCCCTCCGGGAATCAACGTCGCCGCCAACACCAATTTGGTGCCGCACTTGGCTCACCGCGAGCATATTTACGCTCTAGGCCTTGAGCCCTTTCTGATGGATATGGTTTTGGTGGATTTGGCCGATCTTTTTAATTTCCGGGACGAAAAACATATGCAGGAATATATTGACGGCTATCTTAAATCCGGATTGTATGCCGCCACTCTTTTTGACGACCGTTATTTAGTGATCACGCACAATAAGCTTAAGATTGTAAATTCTAAACCCTAATATCTAAATTCTAAACAAGTTTTTAATTACCAAAATTCAGAATTCTAAACTTTTGTAATTTAGAGCCTTGTTTTGTGGATATTGTTTAGGATTTAGAGTTTAGAATTTAGGATTTATAGCGAAGCATCAGCACTTTCCAAAACGCCTCCAGTGTTATTGCTAGGTTGAATTTTGATTTTCCGGTCTTGCGTTCAGTAAAAGTGATGGGAATTTCACAAATTTTAAATCCTTTTTTATGCGCGGCGTAAGTCGTTTCTATTTGAAAGTTGTATCCGACCGAGCTTAATGACGGCAGGTCAATTTTTTCCAGGACTTCCCGGCGGAAGCATTTGAATCCTCCGGTTAGGTCGCGGTAGGGGAGGCCGAGAATGGTCCGGGCATAAAAATTACCGAACCGGCTGATCATTTTCCGGAAGAAATCCCAATTTTCCGTCTTGCCACCCGGAATATATCGCGACCCCAGAACCACATCGCATGCGGTAATCTTGCTTATCATTTCCGGTATCACCGCCGGATCGTGCGAAAGATCGGCGTCCATTTGAACCACAATCTCTGCTTCCGGAGGCAAGGATTGGAATCCCTGAACATACGCTTTTCCGAGACCGGATTTTTCCGAACGATGAATGACGGTGACGGGATGCTTGTTACGCAGTTCATCCGCGATCCGCCCCGTACCGTCAGGAGAGTTGTCGTCTACTATCATCAGATGAAGGTCGGGGATTTTTAACGCGAAAATTTTCTTCGCCAGCAGGGGGAGGTTTTCCCGTTCATTATAAGTCGGCACGACTACGTATATCTTAGGCATACTTAGTATTGTAAGATTGCTTCACCGTGTTCGCAATAACCGGGCGACGCAAATATTTTTGTTATAGGCCCATTCGTGCGAATAGGCCTATAAGGCCGGCAAAAAATAAAAAACCGCCATTGCTGGCGGGGAGTTTCAGATTAGACTATTTTCTTGAGATATTTTTTCCAGAACCTTTCCGGAACTTCTATCTTGGTATGATTCGGCATCAGTACCGCTTCGACGCTGATCGTCAGATTGTTAAGATCCGGAAAGTTTTCGAATTGACGGCTAAATTCGTAGATCGCCGCTTTGACAACTTCTCGGATCGGACCATGTCCCACTCTTTCAATCGGGCAGGTCGTGACCCTCTCGCTGTTCCAAGGCTTCTCGGAGACGCGAACCCGGAAAATTACTTCCCTCTGGTTTCGGATCTGCCTGACGGTCGCCGCGTCTTTCCGGACGCACCGCATGCGGCTTTCCTGTCCGAGCACTACCCGCGTCGCCGTCTTCCGGATGAAACCAAGAATATGCATTCCGCCTCCTCTAAAATGTGCCGAACGCTAGTCTAGCCTTCTTGACTTTACAAGTCAAGTAGCGTAAAATACCCCCAATATGAAGAAGCTTATTTTGGGCTTATTTCTCTTAATTTTTATCAGCGGGAATTTCTTATTCGCAGTGGGAGAAGCGAAAGCTTTCCACCACATTTTTATTTATTGCATGTTTAAGGACTGCGACGACGATGATGACGATGACAGCAATAACAATAATGACAGCGAACAGAATAATCCGGCCCCAGCGCCAGCTCCGACTCCGACACCAACTCCGGCTCCAACTCCAACTCCAACACCGACACCAACTCCAGCGCCTACACCGGCCGTCAATCAGCCGCCGGCCTGGTCTTCTTCCAACCCGACTTATTTCAACATCCGCACCGGAGACAATTTGCAATTTATGCTGACGGCCACCGACCCGGACAGCGATCCGCTGACTTACTCCTCTTACTCTTTGCCTTACGGTTCTACTTTCAATTCTTCAAGCCAAACTTTTTACTGGACGCCTTCTTCCAGCCAGACCGGATATTTTTCCACTCAATTTACCGTTTATGATGGACACTTTTATAAATATTGGACGGTAACAATTAATGTTTTCGCGCAAACTTCGTCTTCTTCTACCAACGAAAAACCGGTTTGGGATGGTGGCGCCGGCAATAAATATGTCCGGGTTGGCCAAGTTTTGCAGTTCGCGGTTTCCGCTCACGACCCCGAGGACGAGCCGATCACTTACAGCGTTTTTAATTTGCCGACCGACGCCACTTTCCAAAATTCCAGCCGGTTGTTTTCTTGGACCCCGAAACCGCGGGATATCGGCACTCATATTATCACTTTCCGCGCTTCCGACGGCATTAAGTATGCCGACCAGGACGTAACGATCACCGTTCAGGAAGAGTCTGTCGTGGCGGCCGTAAATCACGCACCGACTTTTGTTAATTTTAATCCGCCGATCAAGGCCCGGGTCGGCCAGTTGTACAGCTATGATCTGCAGGCGATTGACGCCGACGCGGATAATTTAACTTTTGCTTTCGTGGCCGAACCTTCAAACGCGACCATGAGTTCTTTGACCGGCGTGGTGCAGTGGGTGCCGACCGCGGCGCAATTGGGTTTCAATAAATTCAAAGTTACCGTTACCGACGGAAAGTCGACTACTCCAATCGAATTTTTGGTGTTCGTGGAAAATGCTTTTACTAGCGCTCCTGCCCCGTCTCCCGTTCCTAGTTCTTCAGCCGAAGCGAAGATCGTGATTTCCAATATGAAAATTGAAAGCGACGGAGCAGGGGAGATATTGGTTTCTTGGAACACCAACATTCCGACTCGTCATCGGGTAATTTACGGCACCGAATCCCAGATCAACAAGACCGGCAATTTTACTTATCCGAACGCCACTCCGGAGTCTGATTCTCTGACTACCGATCATCAAGTGAAACTTTCCGGTTTGGAGTATGAAGTAATTTATTATTTCCGCGCGGTTTCCAAGACTAACATTCAGGCCGCCACTTCCAACGAGATAACTTTTGTTCAGTTGCCGGATAATTCCGTGGAGAGTTTTGGTGTTGCCTCCATTTTTAATATTATCGGTCCGTTGGTTAAGAACCCGGCCTTTTTGTGGGTGTTAATTCTGGGTATCGGCGGATTCAGTTTCTATCAGTACCGGAAGTCCCTGAAAGCGATCAAGATTTAAGATTGTCTGTCATTGCGAGTAATCGAAGCAATCCTACATTATTGCTAGATTGCCACAGCCTTCGGCTTCGCAATGACAAAAGAATATTACTTTTTTTCTAATTCTAAGCAGACCGAGTTAATGCAGTAGCGTTTCCCGCTAGCCGGCTTGCCAGCGATCGTTTTCGGGCCATCATCAAAAACGTGTCCGAGGTGCGAGCCGCATTTTTTGCAAAGCACCTCCATTCGCCTCGATCCGGAGCTGTCGTCGGGACGTAATTCAATATTTTTTAGATTCATCGGATCGGTAAAGCTTGGCCAGCCGGTGCCGGAATCAAATTTTGTGTCGGAGCTGAACAGTTTTTGTCCGCAAGCGGCGCATTTATAAACCCCCACAGAATGTTCGTCCGCGTATTTTCCGGAAAACGGCGCTTCCGTACCTCTTTCGCGCAGCACGTGATATTGCTCCGGAGTCAGCTTTTCTTTCCAATTACCATCCTTCATTTTAGTGATCAACGCCTAATTGCCGGTGGCTATTTCGCGATCCTTTCTAAAGTATTAACAAACTCCGGAACGGGGGAGAGCTGCCAATATGTTTTTGGACCGGAGAAAATAAGCAGTTCATCGTTGCCTTGGAGAGCGTCGAAGCCGCCAACGGAAGTGACGGAGTAAGCGGGGAAATCTTTCTTTAATTCTGCGAGAGTTTTTGCTGGCGTGTTTTTAACAAAAATTGTGAATGATTGGCTGGAAATTTCAAAAGAGCTTTGATTCTTTTCGGAGAATTGGGAAAACTTCAACCACGTTCCATCTTCCCGGACAGATGCCCATTCTTCTATTTCCCAGCCGGCGGGCACTGCTATCTTGAATCCCGCGCCGGAAGTTTCAGTGATGGGACTGGTGTAGGTTCCGCCGCTGCCGAAAAGAAAACGCGCGCTGTCGGCGCAGGTAAAGTGTTTCGCCGCTAGATTAGTGGCTGACCGTTCCGCGTCCAGAATTCCCACGAAACATTCGGATTTCTGCCCGGAACCGGCGGATAAAAATTCCGCTTTTTCAGAAGTGTTTTTCCCGGTAATGCCCCAGATTTTGAATCCGATGACCAGCAAAAAAGCGATCACCAGCAACATTAGGTTCCCCAGCAAGCTTGATTTGAATCGCATAATATCATTATATTGCCATATTTTTTAAAAAAAGCGAATGAGGCCTTTGCATAATTCCGAACTCGATTCCGAATTTAAAACAGAGTGAACGAGACCCCTCCGGCTTCCCTGAAACCCTAGCGAGCTTAATCGGCTTGCCCCCACACCTATGCATAGGTGTGGGGGCTTGGAGGTTTTTGTATAATGGTCTTTAAACAAAAACCCGATTAGCGCGAGCGACAAGTGGAGTCCTTCGCAGGAAAGGACGAAGCGGGTTGAGGGGAGCTGGAGGGGTTGAGTGAGCCCTTGACAAAATAGGCTCAACTATGCTATAATACCGACGTGTCAGTTGAACTTTGAAAACCCTAGGTAACGGAGGCCAAGATGAGTTTTCCCATGCAGTTCGTATTCGCGCTGGTGGCAGTACTGGTCGGGGCCGTGGTGTTCGTGGCAGGAGTGAAGGGTCTCGCGAGTTGTTTTCGGAAGAGGGAATCTTTTGAAAGTTCCTTCGAGATGTTCCACGCGCAGGACGAAGTTGTCTGGGCGCCGTGGGCGGCCAAGTGGTTTGGTTCTGATCCGGCGAAAGAGCATGGACCGGGCCCGTTCCGGGTGACGCTGGTTGTGTCCTCGGCGATTCTCGCGAATCGTCCGGGGTCAAATCCCGCGTGCCATCCGCAAGCGATCGTGGTGCGGTCGGTTGATGGGTCTCATGACCCGTTGGCCAAGAAGGTGGCGTGGTCCGGCTTCTGGTTCACGAAGGTGGACCGGAAAGCCAAGAAGTATTCCAAAGAGAGGAGCGCCGTCGCGTGAAAAACACCACGAAGGATCAGTTGGAGATCGGGGATCTTGTTCGATTCGTCGAAGTGGACGATCGGAAGGTCAACCAGCTTCGGCTGAATTACGGAACCGGCCCGTTCTTCATCGTAGGGATGAAACGCGACGATTCTGGTGTTCAGATGGCCAGCTTGCTCGTCCACTTTGTGGACAGCGAAGGCTGCTTTCTCACGACCTTTCTCGGTGTGCCGACAGACGTACTCGACCGAGTGGAAGTGTCACCGGTAGAAATTTTCCATTCCGGTGATGAAGTGTATTTCCGGGAGCTTCCGGAAAGCCGGGCATTCCGGGATCAGGACGGCCGGTCGTTGACCGACCTCTACGGCCCTGGTGAGTTTCAGGTGGAGGAAGCGCAGTGGGAGAATTCCAGCCGTCCGGGATCGATCGCTCATCCGCAGTGGATCAATCTCGGAGGCGGCGTCAGGGTTTCCGGATTCTTCCTGACAAAAGACAGGAAGAAAGCGGATCGGCGGAGAATCTCGGCCAACAGAACTCTGCGTGACAGAGAGCTGAAAGTGACCAAGCGCCGCCCGTTCGGTTGGTGGGCGTGGCAGGTGATGGCGCGAGTTGGATTTATCGCGGCCATTTCCATGGGAGTCGCGGGCGGCTGGTTCATGGCCGAATTCGAGCGCCCGGGCATCCCTGTCTTCATGGGGATGTTCGTACTTATTGCCGTCGCGACCATTAGCCTAATCCCGGCGATGATCTGCTGGATGTTCTGTCAGGACAGAGCCGGTCAGTATGAGGATTACTACGACTACCGGCTCCCGAAGTAAATATGACCCCCGTTCCGATATATTGGAGCGGGGGTTTTTGTTAGTCATTGCGAGCTTCGCGAAGCAATCTTACAATTATAAAATGCGTTCAAAATTATTTTTATGGTTCTCGGTTTTGTACCTGGGATTTTGGGGAGGCGCGATCGGCGTCTTGGGTAAATTCGCGCTGGTCAGCTTCACCCCGCTCCAGCTGATCTTTTTTCGGCTGGCTTTTTCAATTTTGATCTTTGGTTTGATCCTGCTCGCGCGGCAAAAACTTTGGATAACGCTGCGCGGAATATTCAAAGACGTGCGGTATTATATTTTTTTGTCTATTAGTG
>CAYHBX010000004.1:0-26422 GCA_964355005.1 uncultured Candidatus Saccharibacteria bacterium
AGGGGTCGAAGTCGATCGTCGGCGGACCGGACGTTCCGGTGCTGACCACCAGCTCCCCAATCTTCTTTCGAAGTTCGGAGTCGGTCTCGATGCGCCGGGCGTCCTCGTCGGACCCGCCGGCATCCTGCACGGACTGCACCAGCGCCTTGAAAATTCGCGCGCCGATGTCGAAAGACGAAATGAGCTCGCTCTTCATGATTTACTCCTTGATTTTGGCCTACCAACTATCCGGCGACACGCCGAATCTAAGGCAGGACCGGTTATAAGTTCTTTTGACATTTTAGCACACATAGCCCTATCTTGTCAAGCCCCCCCGGGGGGTGCATTCAACTTTAATTAAAATCCCTTATAAGTTTTCTCGGAACGCCGGCCTATATAAAGAAGTACTATTTTTGAGTCCTTGAATTGGTAAATAATTCTTATAGCGCCCATCCGCACTCTAAAAATATTGATACTTCCTTGTAATTTCTTTATATCCAAACCTTTAAAATGCCCGGAGCTTAGCCGGGCAAATAGTTCTTCAATTTGCTTCTGCTCTTTGGCGCTTAGCTTTTTAATTGCTTTTTCGAACTTGTCCATAAACGCATCTTGGCCATAACTTCTTCTAAAGGCACCCCGCCTTTTTTGATCTTAGTGAAATCGATGACCGTCTCCCATTTCTCGTCTTCCTCATTAAGAGGTGCGATCTTAAACACGGGCTTTGAACGCCTAACCACAATAAAAGAATCGCCTTTTTTTTCTACGGCCTTAATATAACTCTCGGTGTTCTCTCTTAACTCCCTCAACCCGATGATTTTATCCATAATCTAAAGATACTCTTTAGATTATCTTTAGTCAAAAGTTGTTATCCCTAGTACTACTAGACGCCGGTCGTTGTTTTAACAAGCTCCCTTATCCCAACCCTCCGCCCTCATATCTGTATGCTTCGCTTTAATCGTTTCCTAAGTTCGTAATAAGCAGTGTTAAATTTCTTGAGCTGGCCTTCGCGCATAATTGCAACGTGCTGATCCAAGTAGGATTCGTAGTATATCAACTTCCAGGGTCTTCGATATTTCGTAGAGCGCGAAAGGCCATTTTGATGCTCCTTAAACCTATTTCTTAAATCAACAGTTTGGCCAATATACAATTTCTTATCCTTTTGACTCTGTAAAACATAAACATAATACATGGAGCATCAAAACTTGCCACGAAGGAGGGCGGAAGGGCCAATGAGTTTTACCTTATCGGAATCCCGGCGCTTCAGTTCAATCTTCGCTCCGGTTTTTGGAGAAACCACGGCGCGCCAAGTAATACCCAGCAGATCCGCATCGGCAAATTTCGCTCCGGCAGAAGTATCGCGATCATCATAAAGGACCTCCACCCCCTCCTTAACCAACTGCCTGTAAATTGCATCGGCAGATTTATTGATGCCGAGCAAATGGATCTTGAACGGCGACACGGCTTCCGGCCAGATAATGCCGTTGGCGTCGTTATAAACTTCAACAATCGTACCCATCACACGGGTCGGGCCGATACCATATGAACCCATTATTACTGGATGTTTCTCGCCTTTCTCATTGGTAAATTTCAAATCAAAAGCTTCCGAAAACCTCGTCCCCAAACGAAAAACATTACCCACTTCTATCGCTTTTTCCTCTTTTACTTCCGCGTTGCACTTCGGACAAAGATTACCGCCGCGCACTAGGGCAATTTCTTTGTTCTGGCAAAAATCACACTTAACGCAATAAACGATCGTATCCTCCCCCACCGGAGTCGGCACTTGGAATTCGTGAGTGTATTCTTTCGTGAAAGCGCCGCCGGACGCTTCGGTTAATTTCGCTTTCAAGCCAACCCGTTTAAAAATTTTGTGATAAGCCTTAATAACTTTTTGATAATACGCGTCCAGATCTTCCGCGGAAGCATGGAAGCTGTAAAGGTCTTTCATTGAAAATTCTCGGCCACGAAGAATACCACTTTTCGCCCGAGGCTCGGCGCGGAATTTAGTCTGAATCTGGTATGCCGCGAACGGCAAATCTTTGTATGAATTGATAAAATGACTAGCTAATGAAGTAATGACTTCTTCGTGCGTCCAGCCCAAGCCGATATCTTCTCCGAAGGGAGATTTAAACTCATAAGCCACGTCCGTGTGCCAACGCTTGGATTTTTCCCAATATTCTTTCGCCACCAACGCCTGCATCAGCAACTCCTGGCCGCCGATAGCGTTCATTTCTTCGCGGATGATCTGATTGATCTTATTCAGAACCCGATAACCGAGCGGCAAGTACGAAAAAACTCCGGCAGACATTTTCTGCACAAACCCGCCGCGCGTAAGCAAAATGGCGTTCTTCGCCTCCTCGTCCTTCGGCGGAGTTTTAGAAGTTTTGGTAAATAATTCGGATTGACGCATTTGATTTTATGAGTGAAACGAATAAAATCACTTCTCAATATGGGCTGCTAAGATTTATACCTTGCAGTCTATATTGAGAAGAACATTTGAATAATAACAAAAAATACAGCTATTAAAAAGCCCCGCCTTGGCGGGGTTGGAATTCATTTCTTAAAAGTCGTAGTGATCACGTAACGGATAACGCCTTCCAGCTTGTCGGCGGTTGCTCCATGAACCGCGATCTTCATCTCCTCGGTACTGCCATCGGCGTGGTTTTCCAACTTTCGCTCAACTACCCACTGACGCTCAACCTTTCCGTCCTTGCCGAGTAGCATTTCACCCTTAACTTCCTGGCCGCGTTCGTCATAGTGCCGGTTGATCGTCCAACTCTTTTGGGGATCACCCTCACTGGACTCCTTGAGCGTTCCATCTTCGCGGTAAGAGCAAGTTTCCTTGCTGGTCACTTCACCGCAATACATCACCGTCTTGCTAAGCAATTTACCGCTCTTATCGCGTTCGTAGGCCGTTTTCAAGGACTGCTCGCCGAACATTTTGGAATACTCCAGCATCTTCCCTGAAGCATCCAGCTTCCAAGTTTCCACGATGGGAGCGGATTCATCGCCCTCGGCTTGGGGTTCTTTAGAAACCACCGTTGTTCCCGATTCGTTGTAGCTGTATTCCCAGGAACGCGCGGGACCGGTCATCGGCTCGCCATTTCCGATCTTGTAAGTGTCTTTGGATGTCCGCTTTGCAACCCGGCCATCCTTATCAAATTCAGTCGTAAATTCCGTCTCGATAGTAAAGCCGCTATTTGTAAAAGTTTTGCCGGCCAATTCTCCGTCAACCCCATAACGTCGCGCGTCTTCTCCAACTTTCCTTTCTTCGCCAACTCCTTTATCCACGTCCATAACGTAAAGTTCCGTCTTCACTTCGGACGAAGGAATTTTCTTGTCAAAAATGGAAAGATCCTGGGCGGCCACCGGAATGGCAACGACAAAGCAAAAAGCAAAAACAACAAACGCGCTACGCATCGCAATCTCCTTATCAAATGAACCGATTAGAACAATATCAATCTTTTCTCCAAAAGAAAACCCCTACTATGCCATGGCATAGTAGACTACCGAAATTACGGTCGAAAAAAATAGCCCCGGAAAGGGGCTACAAAGTTCGTGATTCGTATACCTGCCTGCCGGCAGGCAGGTTCGCGCTTGATTCGTATATTCGTGAAGTCTACTTGTAGAACTCGTATTTATAAGTGACCGTCTCTCTCTGATGGGCAGTCTCGGTTTCCAGAAATGAACCGTCGCCCTTGTCTCGCCACTCTACCCGGTACATCGTGGTAACAGTCTTTGTCCGCAGTTCAACTCCGTTGATCTTTTCGTAAGAATGCTTAAGCTCTTCCCGGCTGGCCAACATTCCGGAGGAGTAGTAGGCCTTAATCTCCACCAAGTCCCCTCGTTCGTCGTAGGTATTAATGAAATCAATGTCGCCGGAAGCTCCGATGAAAATTTCTTCCTTCAGCCATCCCTCAACGTCGTAATTCAACAGCTTCTCGCTAACTTTCGGGTTGATCGGTCGGAAAAACTTATCGTAATCCGATCGGGTAGTCACTACTTTTTTCAGCTTCCCATCCCAAGGCATACCAAAACATTCATAATACTGGTACTCGCTTCTCGATTCTCCTAACGGGCCGTAAAATACATTTTTAGAAAGTAGGCGGCCGTCTTTCCAGTGATAAATCCACTCCGTGTAACAAAGTTCTTCGGTGTCGCCATCCAGACCACAATATCGCTCGGTTACCGTTGTATTAATTCCGGAATGATCATAGAGCTTTTTGGTTATCGTGGAAAAGCTTTCATAACAGGATTCCCAGCGTTCTCTGATCTGCCCCTGCTCATTATAAAAATTTTTGTACCGCCGTCCCACTCCGTATTTAGATGTATCCTTCGCGTCCCAATATACAAAGCTCGGGATTTGAAGAACCACGCGCCCTTTTTCATCAAATTCATATTTATCATCATGAAAAACCGGGCCAATACCGGCCATTGGTGGCTCTAATCCTTGTTCCTCCGTAGTGCGAATGATTTGCCTGATCTTGGTCGGAGCAGGCGAAAAATTTTCATCCCCCTCAAAATAAAGTGGGTCGTCTATGCCCGCGAAAACTCCGGATGACATCAACAGGAAAACGCCCGCGATCAGCTTTTTCACTTTTTCCCCTTTCAATCAGCTGGCCCGATTATACGACTATTTTCTAAAAATGAAAAGCCCCCGTCGGGGGCCTTTGATTTGTTATTTGTATATTCGCGCTTGATTCGTATATTAGTGAAGTTTAATCTGGCCAGAACTCGTAAGTGATCGCGCGCCGGCCACGCATCACCATGTCGCCGGAAACGGAAAAAACTTTCCAGGACTCTTCGGTAAGCCGACCGGCCTCGTCATACTTTTGTTCCATTGTGGACCACATCACCGCGTTCTTGCCGTTGGTAGAATAAGCCCATACCTCCATCGCCATTTCCTTGTCGTTATAAGTGGAAATCATCTTTAATGTGCCGTCGCCGCGGTATTCCTTCTTAGAGACCAGCTTTCCAGTCTTCGCGTCCCGCTGAAATTCAGCGGTCTTATAAAGTTTATTCGCGAAAACATATTCCACCTTTTTCAGATTGCCATCAGCGCCGTAAGTATAGAACTCCTCGTCGGTCTTCAGGGGGTCGTCCTCGTAGCGCCAGATGATACTGCGGATCTTCCCGTCGCGATAGCTGTAAGTCTTTTTGGATTCCAGTTCGCCCAGCGGATTGCGGAACTCCTGGACTACCGTTTTTTTATTTTCCTCATAAGTGTAGGTCCAGACCTGCAGGACCTGCCCATGATCGTCCTCCGCGGTACGCTTCATCGGCCGGCCGGAATCATCAAAGTCGTGACTGAAATTCAGATGGCCGTCTTCTCCAAGGGGCGCAGTCGCGATATTGCCGTCGGGATCATAGGTGTTCCTGGAACTGGCAAACAAAGCTTCCTTTTCGGGGTCGTTAACATCCTGAAAATACCAATCGGTTTTCGCGCTCTTCAGCTTGCCTCCCACGGTCGGAAAAAGCGGATCATCTTCAGCGAACACCGGAATCGCGAAAGCAAAAAAACAGGCAAAAACGGCAAATCTATTCATCGTAGCTCTCCTCAATGAACCGATACCATTGTAATGCGGCGATCCAAAAATGTCTAATAACGAATTACTGATTTCTAATCAATGTCCCAATTCCCCAATCTCAAATTTCCACCAATTGATTCATTGGTTATTTATTAGAAATTAGATATTGAAAATTAGAAATTTATTTAGAATAGTTTCCCCAGATCTCTAACCGTCACTACAATTATTAAAATGAGCAGAAGTAAAAATCCGGCTCCATTGACCGCCTTTTCAAAGTTCCGGTTCAAAGGCGAGCCCTTTATCTTTTCAATCAAAATGAATAGGAATCGTCCACCATCTAACGCCGGAAACGGAAAAATATTCAAAACCGCTAAATTCAACGAGATCATCGCCACTAACTGAACCAGGTAGATGAATCCGAAGGAGCCGGCTTCGGAAGCGACACCAAAAATACCGATTGGCCCGACCAAATCAACTAAGACGCGCCCCTGGGTGACCAATCCCCAAACAAGATTAGCGAAAGCGGCAACAATTCCGCCGATGATCGTTAATGAGGTCTTGAATCCTTCAATAATGCTGGCCAGCAAAGACTGTCGTTCAATGCCGCCCTCCACGACTGCTACTCCCAAAGCTCCCTCACCGGAAATTCTGGGAATTGCCTTAAAGATCAAGGACTTCCCCGACCTGCGGACATCAATCTTTATCTCCTTACCGCGATTGGCGTTAATATGATCGGTAAAGGCCTGCGCGGTATCAAAACCAATAATATGATCCTGCGCTAAGATCCCCACCGTCTCCGCCGGACTGCCGGGCAATACCTCCGCGATAACCACCACCTTAGGCGTGCCGATCGCGAAAATAACCGACATCAAGATCCAGCCCAGCAAAAAATTCATCGCCACCCCGGCAACTATCACCGCCGATCTCTTCCATGCCGGTTGCGCGGAAAAACTGCGCGAACGGTCGGCCTCCGGCACTTCGTCCCATTGATTTTCTCCCTTCAGGCGGACGAATCCTCCGAATGGCAGAAGATTGACGCTATAAGTGGTCTCACCTTTTTTACGCGCGAAAAGCCGAGGCGGAAATCCAAATCCGAATTCTTCTACCGGAATCCCGAACTTCCTGGCCGCCAAAAAATGCCCCAATTCATGAATGAGAATTAGAATTGAAATCCCAATAATTACAAAAAGTATGTCCATAAGTTTAGTTTATAAAGTACTTTATAACTTTATGAACCTTATAACTTGCCCCGGCCTATTCGCTGATTTCCTTAATCTTAGCAGATAGCGCGATCTCAATCTCGCCGTTGGCTTTATCAATGGCGTCCTGAACTTTTTCGCGGGATTTAAATTTTTGATCTTCAGTCAAAAGTTTTTCTTTGAAAGCCGACTCTATCTTCTTATTCGCGTCATCCCGCAAACCCCGGATCCTGATCTTGGATTGCTCGGTTAAATTTTTCACCAGCTTAGTTAGCTCGGTCCGGCGCTCGTCAGTCAAGGCCGGCAAATTGATGCGAATTAGATTGCCGTCATTGTTGGCAGTTAAGCCCATGCCGGAAGTTTCGATAGCCTTAACCACGGACGGCACAGATGCCGGGTCCCATAAGGAAATATCTATCTCCCGCGGAGGCACAACAGTAATTGAACCCAGCTGCTGAATGGTGAATTCCTGGTCCATATATTGAACTTTCAAATTGTCCACCAGCTTCGGCGATGGCCGGTTAGTTCGGATACCGGAAAGTTCCAGCTTTAAAGCATCAATCAGAGATTTTAGATTATTACTTAGGTCTTTTAAGAGTTGTTCGGTCATGCCTTGATTCTATAAATTTCTAAGATTTATCGCAAGAAATTTATCTAGAAGCAAGAGCACCCCGCACCTAGTCGGAGGTGAGTAATTTCTCACCTCTAGTAGGTGCGGGGTTATTGTTTGGCGGCCGCTCTAGAACGTCGCGGGCCAAGCCAATAAAAAAAGCCCCGCCGGGCTGTGGGGGGGTGCGCAAGGTAGCGAAGTCTCGCGCAATGGGCCTCGGCGGAGCGTTATGCCATTGCTACATACACGAACTAATAAGGATTATAGCAACGCCCCTAGGATTGTCAATAGATCTTTTTACCGGCAAACAAGCGGCAAAAAGTAGATCAAAATGCCGGAGAAAATAAGAAGTAAAACGATTCCGAAAGCTTTATCCATGCCTTGATTGTATAATTTTTTCAGCGTAAGCGCAAAAAATTATCTACAAGCAAGAGCACCCCGCACCTAGTTAGAGGTTAGAAATCTAACCTCGCGTAGGTGCGGGGTGATGGTTTTGCTGCTAAAATTCTTCGAATTTTAGGCAAAATCCGTTAGCGCCGCCTCAAGCTGTAGGCGCTTGTTCAAGTTAAAGTCGTTCATCAGCGTCCAACGATTGATCAGCCGTTTCAACATCTGCCAATTTTTGATCGGATCGCGACGCAATTCGGCGATCAGCCCGAAAACAAAAGATTCGATCAACTTCGGATCTTCCTCGTCGCTTGCCCGGCCCACCAACTCTTTTATTAACTCCCGACGCTTAAGCAACGAAGCCCCCAAAAACTCCACCGCTTCTTTTTTAGGAAACTCCCGCTCATCTTCGGAAACAATAAAGATCTTCTGAAAACGAGACTGCACCGCCGGCAACAAAACGCTCGGATCCTGAACTAATAAAATAATCAGCGCGCTCTTAGGCGGCTCTTCGGCAATTTTTAAAATCGCGTTTTGCGCCGGCGCGGTAAGCAAATCAGCGTTATCAATAATTAAAGTCCGGCGAGAAGATATGGCCGGCTTCTGCCACAAAAATTCGCTGGCCGTCCGAACAAGGTCTATCCCTCCATCAATCCGCGCGTCGCAAAAAACCGCGTCATTTAATAATCGTTCCGGCTCCGCCCATTTATTAGTCTCTAAAAAATTAGCCAGCATCCGGGAAAAACTCCGCTTCTCGTCGGACGATCCATGACCGAAAAAAATATAACCCTGGGCCAGCCGGCCGTTTTTTATAAGATCGCGGAGCAATTCTTTGAGTTGCGGAAGGTTGGCCATAGAATCACCAGAAAGCTGAACTTATTCTACCTTATCCAGACCGTAACGTTTTTCCAATTCTTGCTTACGATCATGCCAAGCTCGCTGGTCTTCTCTTTCAGCCTCGATCTCATCAAGAGTCTCGTTCTTCATTCGCTTAGCGGCGCGCGTCAGAATCTGGCGATTTTCATAAGCATCAACTACCCCATCGCCCCATCTCTCCCCAACTACCTGCCAAAATTGGACGGCTTTTAGGAAAGCGGCGCGCGCCGCCGGCTTCCAAATATTTTCTATGGCCGCCTCGGCTTTTTTCAGAACTTCCGGATCATCTCCGGCCGATTTCAAAATATTATCGATGTCCCGCAGTGAATCTTCGTACTCTTTGTTGATCCGCTCGTAGTCCTCTATGTCGTGATTAAATTCTCTGGCGGTTTTCGGATCTTTCTGAATACGCGCTATTGTCTCGGAAGTCGCACCGTATTCCGTTTTTAATTTTTCTAAATCAACATCCGAACTTTCAAAATTACTAAAATTTTCTTTCATATCTAAATTATAAACCCAAAGCTGGATATTACAACGTAAAACACTGCTAGCGCTTATTAAGCAGAGTCCTCTTGTACACCTCCAAGTGGTTAAGGATCAAACCGGTGCCTTTGGCAACGCAATACAGCGAGTCCTCGGCGATATACGCCTGCACGCCGGTCATCCGTTTAAAAAATTCATCAATATAACGCAGTTGAGCGCCGCCGCCGGAAATGATCAATCCTTTTTCCATAATGTCCGCCACTAGTTCCGGAGGGGTGTTGTTAAAAACGTTTTGAACGGAAGCGGCGATATCCAAAAGATGCGGATTGAGCGCCTCGGCGATCTCGCTGGAATTAATAACCAGATCACGCGGCAAACCGGAAACCAGGTCGCGGCCGCGCAACCGGTGCTCCAATTTCTCTTTGGTTGGCAAAGCCGAGCCGATCTCAATTTTCACATTTTCCGCCGTCTGTTCGCCAATAAATAACGAATACTTTCGCTTTATATAATCCATGATCGCCTGGTCAAATTTATTCCCCGCTACCCGCAAACTGGACCAGGAAACAATTCCACCCAAAGCCACCACGGCCACTTCGGAAGTACCGCCTCCGATGTTGATGATCATGTTGCCGGAATAATTATTAATAGGAACTCCAGCGCCCAAAGCCGCCAGGATCGGCTCTTTTACCACGTAAGCTTCCTTGGCCCCGGCTTCTTTGGCGGCGTTCATCACTGCCCGCTTTTCGGTCGGAGTGATACCGGCTGGAACGGAGATCACCACTTCCGGACGGAAAAAATTAAATGACCCGGTCGCCTTGGCAATGAAATACCGCAGCATTGCTTTAGTAATGTAGTAATCGGCGATCACGCCCTCCTTCAGCGGACGATAAGCAATAATGTTGTCCGGAGTACGCCCGATCATATCTTTCGCTTCCCGTCCTACCGCCAGCACGGTGTTATCAGGAACGCTCAAAGCAACGATAGTCGGTTCGTTAATTATAAAACCGCGGCCCGGCACGAAAACGATCGTGTTGGCGGTTCCGAGATCTATGCCGATTTTTCTTGTGAACATGTGAAAAGAAAATTTCTAATATCTAATTACTAATTTCTAATGAGTACGCGGATTGGACATTTTGCCATTGGGATTTGATTAGATATTAGGAATTAGGAATTTTGTCTGGAAATGTTTGCTCCCAACTTCCTTAACCGCTCATCCAAATTTTCATATCCCCTATCCAATTCTTCAATGCCGTCGATCATGGATTCTCCATCAGCGGTCAAGGCCGCGATCACGTGGGCGATCCCCGACCGGAGATCTCTTACCGCTAAATTCGCCCCATGTAATTTTGACGGGCCGGTGATCTCGGCGCTGTGTTGGAAGGTCTTTCCCGAAAACCGGCAGACGGATTCTCCCAAACACTTAGCTTGTACTTTAATATTCGCGCCCATTAAATTCAAGTCTTGCGCGTAACCAAACCGATCTTCGTAAACAGTTTCGTGGATAGTAGAAACCCCTTCGGCTTGGGTAAGTAAGACAGCAGTCGGCTGCTGCCAGTCGGTCATGAAACCGGGATGCGTGCCAGTTTCCAACATGATCGGCCGTAGCGGTCCGGGAATCGCCCGCCAAAATTCTATACCGTCATCGGTCACTGAATATTCTCCGCCAATCTTGCGCAGGACGTTCAAAAAAGTGCTCAAGACGTCCTGCTGGGCTCCTCTCACCAGAACTTTTCCGTCCGTGGCCACCGCCAAACAAGCGAAAGAAACCGCCTCATTACGGTCAGGCATTATCTGATGATGGACGCCCCGAAGTTTTTCCACGCCATCGATCATGATCGCCCGGTCGGTGCCAACCGAAATGATCGCGCCCATATTTTGTAGCATTTTGATCAGATCACTGATCTCGGGCTCAATGGCGGCATTACGAATGATCGTCCTTCCCTTAGCCAGAACTGCCGCTAAAATAGTATTTTCGGTGGCGCCGACGCTCGGATATCTCAATTCAATCTCCGCCCCATGTAGTCCGTCGGGGGCAGTCGCGGAAAAACGATCCGCCAATATTTCTATCTTGGCGCCCATTTTAGTAAGCGAAGCAATATGAATGTCTACCGGCCTCGCCCCGATCTGATCCCCCCCCAAAACCCGCACCTCCGCCTCTCCTGCCCGCGCCAGCAAAGGTGCCAAAGCCAGGATCGGTATACGATTACGCCGAGTCAGAGAAACCACCTTGGAATTCACGATCTTGGGCGTATGGATGGTCAGAGAACTACCATCGTGCCGAATATCGCTTCCGACCGAGCGGCATAACTCCTCGGTGATCTTGGCGTCGCCGATATCCGGAAAATTTTCCAGCACGCAGGGCTCATCGGTCAGCAAAGACGCGATCAGCATCTTGGTCGCGGCGTTTTTCGCGCCCGCCAATTTAATCTCTCCAGCCAGCTTATTGCCGCCTTTAATAACGAATCTCATCAGAGTAATTATACTCACCCAACGCGCATATCACAATGAAACCCTAAATCCTAAATACGTTCTTGGTCTATAAATTCTAAACCCTAAACTCCAAATCCTAAACAAATTCAAAATTCCAAATTCAAATATTCAAAACCAAACTTTGTGCTTTGGATTTTTGTCATTGAGATTTGTTCAGAGTTTAGTATTTAGAACTTAGAATTTCCCTTCATCGTTACTTTTAGAACGATGAAGGTGGTTGCTGCTCCGGCCAAACCCAGCGCTAGGTCGCTAAAAGTATCGGTGATCGAATCCTGGGGTAATCGAAGATAAATATTCACGAAATATTCATAAAACTCCCAATTAACCGCGACTAAGGCGGCCGCGCCCAAGGTCAGCAGGGCGAACGGGAAAAACCGGCCGTTCAAAATGCCGAACATTTTTTTACCGGCAAAATACAAAAACAAAACGGCAATGAAACCTCCTCCCAAAAAGTGAAGCAGCATATCAAAATACCACGGCCGGAAATGATTTATCCCATCAAAATACAAAGCGTCGAAATAAACCAAACCCACCATCAGGGCAAGCCAACACAGAAGCAAAATTCTTAAATTCCTGTTCATAAAGTTTGTAAAGTTAAAAGTTGTAGGAATCTAAATATCTACGTATAACTTTATAAACCTTAAGAACTTTATAACTTTCAACTTGCTAGCGTTTCGCCCACTGTGGCGCTCGGCGGGCTTTATGCAATCCGTACTTCTTACGTTCAACGGCCCGGGAATCACGGGTCAAATAGCCGGTCGGCTTTAGAGCTTTCCTAAGGGTTTCGTCTAATTTTACCAAGGCGCGGGCAATCGCGTTCCTGACGGCATCAGCTTGAGCATTAATCCCACCTCCGGCAACCGTAACAGTCGCGCCGATCTTCTCCGTGCCCGCAACTTCCAACGAGGCGATCGCGGTCACCTGATTACGCATGGTCCGGAAATATTCTTTATAGTCCTTGTTATTCACCAGCAATCCCTTGCCGGAAAAAACTCTGGCATAAGCCGAAGCGGTCTTGCGGCCACCGCGAGCTTGGAAATAACGAGTTGATTTTTTTTCAGTCATATCTTTAAATTTTTAAACGTTTAAATATTTAAATTTATTTCTCTATAACTAGACGATTCAACCTTTTCTGATTCAAAAAATTTTGAGGCAACATTCTCTTAACGGCTAAAGTAAGAACTTTTTCCGGAGATTTCGCGAAAGCATCCTTATACGGCTTTTCATATAAGTGCCCCATATACCCGGTATGCCGGTAATAGATCTTTTGAGTCTCCTTACGCCCTGTAACAACTATTTTGGAAGCGTTCTTAACGATTACCCGGTCAGTGCCGGACAGGCGAGGATTATAACCGGCGCTAAGCTTGCCCTGCAGAATAGTGGCGATCTTAGAAGCCAACCGGCCCAATTTTTGATCTTTAGCGTCAATTATATGTTCCATGAATTTAACTTATTAACTTATAAACTCAATGATTGCCATCGGGGCCGCGTCGCGCTTGCGGGCCTTTCCCAGTTTCGTGATCCGCAAATATCCGCCGGCGCGACTCTGATACCGGGGCGCGACGTCAAAATATAATTTCTTAGCGGCTTGATGGGGCAACCGAGACAACAACAAACGCAAAGAGGCCAGCTGCTGTTTTCTGGCTAAAGTAACCATTTTCTCCACGATCGGGCGGATTTCTTTAGCCCGCGCGACGGTGGTAGAAATTTTCTCCTTCATAATTAAGTTGTTGGCGAGTCCTTTCAGGAAAGATTTCCTTGGGCCTCGCTCCCGATTGAATTTTCTGTGAGCCATAATAATAACTTATCTAATTATTCTTCTTTCTTTTTCTTTTTAGCCTTTTTGGCTTTCTTCTCTTCGCCGCCCTCTTCCGCGGCAGCGTTCTCAACTTCCTTCACTTCCACTCCGGAAATCTTAACAAAATGGTCCTGCAAAATATTGCTGGATTTCCTCAAAGCGGAAGAAGGAGTGATACTGCCATCGGTTTCTATCACAAAGCGAAGGCGGTTATAATCGGCGCGATCCCCTACCCGCATATTTTCAACGGTAAAATTTACTTTTACTACCGGAGAGAACAAAGCATCAACGGCGACCACTCCGATCGGAAGTTTGTCACTCTTTCTGGCCTCTACCGGCAAATATCCTAAGCCCTTTTCAACGGTGATCTCAACGTCCAAAACCGCGTCCTTGCTGGTTAAGGTAGCGATCGGAGATTCGGGGGTGATCAGATCAACGTTAGAATTAGTTTCAATATCAGCCGCGGTAGCCACCTTTTCTCCCTTAACTTTCAATAACAAAACCTGCGGCTCGTCGGTATGGATCCGGAAACGAACCTTCTTCAGGTTCAGAGCTAATTCCACGACGTCCTCTTTCACTCCTTCAATGGTAGAAAACTCATGACTTACGCCTTTGATCTTAACTTGAGTAATAGCCGCGCCGGGCAAAGAAGAAAGCAGCACGCGGCGCAAAGCATTGCCGATGGTAATACCATAACCGCTGTATAATCCTTCAATGTCAAAAACACCTTCTCTGTCGGTTTCGGAGACCTTTTTAATATTGACGGTATCGCTTAGGTATTGATACTCCATATTTTTAAATGTTTATAATTTATTATATTTTAATACTATTTGCTGTAATAGTCAACCACCAGGTTAACATCGAACGGAATGTCGAAATCCTTAGGGGCGGAGACGACCTTGCCCTCCTGTTTGTCCGGATCAACTAAAAGCCAGACCGGAGCGTCGTGTTTTTTCAGCCGTTCGGCCAATTCTCGGAAGGGACCGGCATCTTTTGATTGTGGCCGGATAGTGATCACGTCGCCGGTTCTGACTTGAGCAGAAGGCGCGGTTACCCGGCGTCCATTTACCATTATATGGCCATGGCCTACCAACTGGCGGCCGACGGAACGGGACTGCGCGAATCCGAGCCGGTAAACAACGTTATCCAGCCGGCTTTCCAGCAAGCTGATGATCATCGCGCCGGTCATTCCAGGATTGCGGGCGGCTTTTTTGACCAAATTTTCCATCTGCCTCTCCCTAATTCCATAAGTAAAACGAATCTTCTGTTTTTCTTTCAGTTGAGTGCCAAATTCCGAAAGCGCTCTAGCGTAAGATTTTCCGTGCGCGCCCGGTTTATGTGGCCGGCGGGCAGTGACGCATTTCGGAGAATTACAACGCTCCGCTTTTAAGAAAAGCTTGGTTCCCAACGATCTTTCTCTTTTTTCTCTTGTATCAAACATGTGAAAATTAATTTATTAATTTGAACACCCCGCTCTCTAAGCTTAAAACTTTTTTTCCTGATTTATTTAATTCTTGAAGATTATATTTCATTTTTTTATTTATTACCACGCGCATAGAGGGCGGGGTTCTCCGGCTTTAACTTCGTTAAATCCTCCGAACCTTCGGCGGACGCGGACCGTTATGGGGAATCGGGGTCGCGTCTTTAATAGAAAGGATATTGAAGCCGTGATTAGCCAGGGTACGGATCGCGGAATCCCGGCCTCCGCCTACTCCGCTGACGACTACGTGAACATTCGTCGGTCCGGATTTCTTAAGTTTTTCCGCCAGAACGGCGATGATCTTGGAAGCGGCGAAAGGAGTGGCTTTTTTCGGGCCGTTGAATCCCAAAGCTCCGGCGGTGCTCCAAGCCAAAATATTTCCCTTGTCATCGGAAATGGAAACCATGGTGTTGTTATAAGAAGCCTTAACGAAAACCTTACCGGTATCAAACTTTTTCGCTACCGATTTTTCGGATGCTTTCGCCACCGCGACTTCAGTTTTCTTGCCCTCCTTCAGGGCCTCTTCTGATGTTTGTTTTGTAACTACTTTTTTACCCATTGTTATGTTTTATTTCAGCTCGCTCTTTCTCTTACCGCTTCCGGCCGTCTTGCGGACGTTGCCGCGAGTGGTGCGGGAATTGGTTTTCGTCCTTTGACCGCGAACCGGCAGCTTGCGGGAGTGCCGCATGCCACGATAAGTCTGCAGGTCTTTCAAAAGATTGATGTTTTGGCGGATCAGCTGACGCAATTCGCCTTCTACTTTAAAATGTTTTTCGATGAAATTCTGGATCCGGTTAACCTCTTCGGCAGTAAGTTCTTTAGCGCGCTTATTAACATCAACCTTCGCGGCCGCCAAAGTTTTCACCGCCAGAGTCCGGCCGATGCCGTAAAGATAAGTCAGCGCGACTTCTATCCGCTTGTTGTCTGGAATATTTGATCCGGCGATTCTCATATGTAATGGATGTTTAAATATTTAAACGTTTAAACGTTGCAACGTCGGTTTTACCCCTGTCGTTGCTTATGTTTCGGATTCTTGCAAACGATATAGATCCGTCCTTTTCGGCGGGTCTGTTTGCAGTTGTTGCAGATCTTTTTAACCGATGAACGGACTTTCATAAATAAACAAGATTTAAGAAGCATACTCTAATCGAGCTAAAAATGCAAGACCCCCGGCTGATTGACACCCGACACTTGGCACTTGGCACTTGATGCCTAACGCCTGATACTTGACACCTTATAGCCGCCTAATAATCCTCCCGCGGGTGTCGCCGTAGGGACTTAATTCCATCAGCACCTTATCGCCTGGCAATATCTTGATGTGATGAATACGCATCTTTCCGGACAGATGCGCTATCAGAGATTTGCCGTCCGGCAAGCTGATACGAAACATCGCTCCGGGCAAAGCTTCCTCCACCCTTCCTTCCAAGACCCTGACGTTCTTATCGGGCATTGCGAGTAATTATAACTATTTTCCGGGCAAAGTAAAGCGTCATTAATCTACCGTGATGGTGACCTTGGACAAATTGTTCGGAACACGGTTAACCCAGAAAGGCCACAAAGAAACTACCGCCGAGTCCAGCTCCGGCAAAGCGCCGATCAACACCTTCAAGTCAAACTCCGGCTTGCCGAGAACTTCCGCCTTCAAAGCATCCACGTCTATTTTCCGGACAACCATACTCTTAAAATCGATCGGAAAACTGATCCGGCCGGCGACAAAATCTCCGCGCGCTTTCCCATAAGACAGTTCGGAAGTTTTGATAACATAATCCGTGCCATATTTCTTGTCTTTCGCGATCTTGCCCTCCAGCATTTTTATCAGATCGCTTTCTTTAAAAGCCACCAAACTGATCCGCCCATCGGCGCTAACGCTGAAATTGCCGGCGGAGTCAGTCCGGTCATTAACCACCTGATTAGTAATGGCCAGCTCGGAGGCGCCGTCAATTATTTTAAAGTCGGCGGGGATCTTTTTGATTATTTCTTCATGCAATAGCTTCTCTATCGCCGAGGAAAGTTCGGTCTTCGCTTTTTTGATATCGGCATCGGTCGGGAAGGCCGCCTCGCCAATGAATCCGCCCGCCATTGGTCCCTTGGACTCACCGTAGAAGCCCTGATATTTCGGCGAGCCTTTAAAACCGGGGATGCTGAAATAGCTGACCGGACCAAGGTTGTAAGAAGGCCCCGCCTGGTCGGCGATAACTTCGGAATCAAGCGTGGAGGCAATGATCTTTCCTTCCACTATTTTCGCCGCCGGCACTACCACGCTCTTGGTCAGGCGGAAAACTTTTCCGTCAGGAGCGACAAAACGGGTAGTCGCCACCAGAGGCTGCGGGTCGGAACTGTAAGCATTATAGATAGTGATCGTACCGATGGCTTTTTGTTCAACTTTTTTCTTACCGGTGGCCGGAGAGGATAGTTGATGGCTTTTTTTCTCAACAAAGGACTGGCCGGGAATTAGCGCGGCGGCAGGATCGATCGCCGCCAATCTTTCCGCCCGGACCGAATCTTTGTAATCCCACGGCTTTCGCTCCGACACCAATTTTATTTCCGCCCTCGGCAATACCGTCGCCGCGAACACTCCGCTGGTGATCACCAGTCCGAGCAACGCGCCCCCGGCGATGAAATTCCTGGCTTTTAATTTTAATAAAGATCTCGCCGGCCGTCGGTTCACCGATTCCACCAGTTTTTTCTTTTTGGTGTCCGCTTCTTCGGCTTCCTCTTTATTTTTTTTGGAAGAAACTATGTCATAGAATTGCCGTCGTGAGCGGGACAGAATCGGGTTCAAAGATTCCAAACCGGAAAGGTTCGCGAGTTCTATCACTTTGTCATCTACTGATTCAACAACAATGCTCTTCTTAAGCAACTTCGCCTCGCGGGCGATCAAATGAAAATTAGAAAGCGAATCTGATAGCTTAGAAAACCGAGGAATGTTCAATACGATCTCTTTCGCGTCCGAATCAATTATTTTTTCAACGACAAAAGCCACCTCGTCGCTTTTACTGACGACGATCTTTTTTATCCGGTGAATTGTAGGCTTTGGCGGCATAAATTTAAATATTTAAACGTTTAAATGTTGCAACGTCCTTATGTGGGCGACAACCATCGCACTCGGCGCTTGGCCATCTGGCTCATCTTGGTATCTTCGGGCGCCAAATACCACTCCATAAGATTGGCTATCAATCCGAAGGAGTGCTTGGCATCGGCCTGATGTTTAAATTTTATATCAAGTCCGAAATTTTTGCTAATAATGTCAAGGTCAAGAGTTCTCAAATTGGCCGGTTTATCAAAACTATTCCGAAAATTAGTCAGAAAGATCGCCGGCAGATCAAACATCGGATAAATAAAGATATCCTTGCCGTCTATTTTCTTCAAGCCGTGATTTAATCCGTTAGCCAGAGACTGCAATTCCCTGCTTAGTAATACCTCTAGTCGCCGCCTGAAAGCCGCGGATGTTCCTCCGGCGATATATTTACCGACCACCGTGGCGGCCGTGTCCTCGCCGACCGCCAAATCGGACGCCAATGACCGATGCAAATTTTGCTCGCCCCAGGCAAATTGGTCCCAATAGGAATTCTGGCTTCCGGAAGCGGTAAAGAGTAAAGTTTTGCCGGGCAAAATTCCGGCCAACATAAAGTTCCGGGAAATGTTCGATTTAGCCACCACGCTGGACCAGGCCATTCCGTTCTCCCCCATCAGCACCACCTGCTCCAATGGCAAAATCTGTTTCAAAGATTCAACAAAGGGGCGGAGTAAAAAAGTCTGACTGAACTGAACCTCAACGGTCTTCGCTTTGAATCCGACGGGATTCACTACCTTGTGCCCGTCCAGGCGGACGCCGCGGATCTTCACATCCGACAAAACTACATCCAGATCGCTGGCGCTCATCTTAGCCGCCACCTTACTCCGCTGACGGTCAAAAAATTTCCAGATCGCTTGGGAGATCAGGTTATCCAGCTCCGGCTCGTCTATCAGTTCCTTGAACCGGTCGCGCACCATAACGACCGACGAGTAAATCGTGGTGGCCAAATGCGAATCTAGTCCCAGAATTATTTTATATTTTGATAGCCGGCCAAACTTTTTTAAAACTTTTTTGAGATCAAGACCGGATCGGATCCGAAGAACTTTGATTTCATTGGCGGAAAAATTTGCCCGAATATCCGCGACTCTGCAATTCAATGTTGACGCCCGCGCATTTGATGCGTCTGCATCGCCTGCGGACAAAATTTCCGCGACCAAAAACCTATCGTCCTTCCCCCTTAGTAACGAAGTGATTCTGCTCTTTATAAGGTTAAAATCCATCCATTTTTGTGGTGGAGGTCACATTACTATTATACCAAAAAGCCGCCCTATTTGGGCGGCGCGGGAATTTTGATCGTCCATCCTCGGCCTACATAAAGCTTTCCAATGTCGAGAAGGTGGGAAAGAGAGTCGCGCATTCCCAGCTCGGGATCTTTGCGCAGAAATCTCCGGAGCTCGTCGGACATAGGCACCTTGTAGATTTTAACCAGCAATGCCCGGTCCACCTTCTTGCCACAGCCACATTTTGCGCATTCAGAAAAAGGAACGCCTGATCTTAATGATTTGCTCGCCACGGAAGAGGATCGGAGCCGCATAAATCGAACGATGTCTTCCGGCTTTTCCGCCACACCCGACTTGATGATAGACACGATCAGATGTTCAAGCTCTTCGTGTCCTCGTTTGGAAAGTTCATCGCTCCGAAAATACATAATTCCCTCCTTTGAAAAACCAAAAGGAGTATATGATAAAATTTTCCGGTAAACAAGACAGCCGATAAATCCCCGCTTCCACTTTAAAACCTTATAACCTTACAAACTTTATAACTTTTTAGTCCACGGCCCCCCGAATGCGCCGGACCCCCGCGCTGACCGCCTCCTCTTTCGCGATGCGGAATTTACCAATAATTGCAGTGTGATCCACGTGCGGCCCGCCGCAGAATTCTTTGGAAAATGCCGAAGGGATATCATGTCCGACATAATAAACTTTTACCCGCTCCGGATATTTATCCAAAAAGAAATGCAGAGCGCCGGTCTTCGCTCCTTCTTCTTTGGCCATTTCCATAAATCCTACCGGCAAATCTTTTTGGATCTGTTCATTAACCAGATCTTCAACTTTTTTAATTTCCTCCGTAGTCATTTTCCGCGAAAAAATGAAGTCAAAACGAGTACGCTCCACGGTGATATCGGAGCCCTTCTGCTGAACCTCATCGCCCAGTACTTTCCGCAAAGCCGCCTGCATTAAGTGAGTCGCGGTATGTAGACGGGTCACTTTTTTCAATTCCTCCTCATCTTTTGCCTTCAGTTCGCCATTATCAAAAATCAGTCCGTGGCCGCCGAACTTTTTCTCCACTCCCGCGCGGGAAATTTCCTGATGTTTTTTGAACTCTTCATCGAATTCTTTCCGATCCAAAGTCTTACTCGCTTCCGGAGCCAACTCTTTAATCAATTCAAACGGCAATCCGAAAGTTTCATAAAGAAAAAATCCTTCTTTAGCGCCGATCTCTTTGTACTTTTTGATCTCTTTCACGCCCAAGGCGATCGCCTGCTCGAATTTATCTTTTTCAGCCTCCAACACTTCCAAAATTCTCGGTTCTTTTACTTCCGGATAAATATTCCCAAATTTTTCTTTCACCCAAGCCACTGCCATTTCAAAAAGATTTCCGTGAACATCGTGGATCGTCTGATACGCCAAAACGCGCCGCAATAAACGGCGTAAGATATATCCCGCTTCTTTATTGGAAGGACGCACACCATCAGCGACCAAAAAAATAGAAGATCGGAGGTGGTCAGCCAAGATACGGACAACTCTATCCTCAATGCCCGGCGCCATCTCGCGGAGTTTAGCGATTAAACCGCTAAAGATATCGGTTTCAAAAACGCTGGGCGCTCCCTGCAGAATCGTGACCAAACGCTCAAAACCCATGCCGGTATCAATGCCCGGGGTTTTCAGGGGCTCCAAGGTCTTGTCGGCTTTCTGGTAGAACTGATTGAAAACATTGTTCCAAATTTCTACCCCATCCCCCTTTTTCGCGTCTTCTACGTTTTTTGCAACGTAAATTTCCGTAGTCGGCCCGCAGGGGCCCTCGTTGCCGGTTGGACCCCAGAAGTTATCGGCTCGGCCACGCTTGAAGATCTTTTCGGCCGGCATACCCAACTCTTTGTGCCAAATATCAAACGATTCTCCATCATAAGGAACCCCGTCTTCCCCGGCGAATATAGTGACGTAGATCAATTCCGGATTCACTCCCAGAACTTTCGTAACATATTCGTAAGCAAAATGGATTGCCTCTTTCTTGAAATACCCCCCGAAGGAAAAATTGCCGAGCATTTCAAAAAAAGTCAGATGGGTCTTGTCGCCAACCTCGTCAATATCGGAAGTGCGGAAACATTTCTGCACCGAAGTGGTATTCAAACTGCCAAAATCTTTTTTCGCGTCCCGTTCGCCGGTGAAATATGGCTTGAATTGCTGCATGCCGGCGGTCGTCAAAAGCACCGACGGATCAGTCGGCAAAAGTGAAGAAGACGGCACAACGGCGTGCCCCTTGGACTTGAAGAAGTCTAGAAATGATTTACGAATCTCTTCGGAAGACATAGCTTTTATCTTATAAAAATATAAAGCAAAACCCCCGTTTTGACGAGGGTTGATGTTTCTACTCAATTGGCTCAATCCGCTGCACCCAGATCATCTTACGCATCTCTCCGGGATTCCTATTTTTCATACTGCCTCGGAACTTGATGGATTCGCTCAACTCAACATAGATCACCCGAACACGTGTTCCAATCTGCAACTTCGGGTCTTCCCAAATCTTTTCTCCGTCTACCAGATACGGGTCTTTTCCGTAGTAGCGCGTATCATTGGACATATACATCGCGCCCAGGTCATTAGTGACATTACAGAAAATGTACCCGCCTGGACCTCGATCACAGATAACCTGATTCGTACCATCTTTCCTCCTAGCCTTGAGCTCTAGTAAGATATCGGTCGGGTCGGCGATGTAGAGGTCTTGGATCTTCCCCTCAAAAGTTTGCTCCGGACCGGAATCCCACCAGGTAAGGGCCTGCGCGTCATTCACAGCCGATTCGCTGCCCCATTGATATCCGGAACCGAAACCCAGGATTCCTCCGAAAACAGCCGCCAGCGGAATTGCCCAGACAACAGACTTCTTGGTGCTCTCCACTTTCTTCTCCTCAAAGGAACCTAACGGACTTTAGTATTTAATATCTGAAGTGTCAATAAAAAAAAGTCCCTTCGGTTTTTACACCGAAGGGGCACTGAACAGAACGAGCACTGCGTTGTGGCCAGGATCGCTGGAGGGAGCAATCAGTCCGCGGTCAATGTTGGTCGACCGTGAAAGTGTCACCCTCACCCGCGTTCCCCCGACCACCGGAAGCTTGCCGTATTCCAGATGGCTGATTTGGTAACCAGCCTCCAGAAAATCGGCAACTGCTTCCAGGATGGTCTGGTTCATAACACACCTCCTTGTTGGAAAAAGACTGGTCGCACTGCATCCACCTACCCAACGTTCTTGACAGGACGGGGGCGGGAACTTACTCCTTCGTCAGCATGTACTTGATGGCGGTCTTCAGGATGAGTACCGCCTCCGTCACGCAGGTGAACTGGCGGCCGTTCACTCTGAAGATCGGCGAGCCGGCGTGAGACAGGCAAATCGTCAACTCATGCTGGATCGGCGCCGTTTCCTCGCCACTGGGCATCCGCAGACGATACTGCAGGGTGCCAGTGGGAATCGCTCCGAACTCGCCTTTTTCGAGCGCTACCCGAAACGTGGGGACAGCCACCGCCCCACTTTCCAGAACCGGCGCGAATTCCGGATCTCCTCGCAGAGCCTCCTCGATGTTCTCCTCAACGGAGAACTCCAACCGCCGGATCTCCGCGAATTCCTCCGCGAAAGTCCGGCCCGCCGGTGACTTCCCCGACAACGACTCCATCGACCGTCTGGTCGTGACGCGATCCATCGCCGATCCTTTCACTGGGGTTGCGGTTCACAGCACCCGAAGACGATTCGCGACCGTGGCCGCGATCAGCTCCGGCTTGACGATTGGCCCGCCGTTCATCTGGTAGGCCCACTCGCCATTCTGCAGGTTGTAAACACGAACGATACAGGCGCCGGACAGAGTCCGGCTTCCGTCCGGACGCTTGATCCAGACACCGACCTCCACTTGAGGCCGGGGACCGTAACCGGACTGGAAGTTCGAAAAGACGAACTTCGCGAACATCCGGCTGTTGGACCGCAGAAGATCGCCAATCCGCGCGACGATCATCTGTTTGAGTCTCCCCCACCCTGACAGCAGCTGTTTCTGCACTTCGCAGACAGCGATGTCGAGCCGTGGTCCTTCCAGGGCGTGCGTGATACATGCGTGAACGCTCATACTGCCTCCTCACAAAAGGGTTTTTTAGGATAAAAGAGCTACTACTTAACAAAGCAAGTATAGCATAGTTTAGCCTATTTTGTCAACCCCCGCCCCGCCCGAAGAAGCTCTGAGTGGGATGGGGGTTAATAGCAGTTTTAATAAGTCCTATAGGACCTATTGGACTAATAGTAGGAACCCTATTCCACCGCCTCCACCACCCCGTTCAAACCGGGATTCAATTTATCGTTGTACTTCCAAATGCCGGCTTTTTCAAAAACAAATTCAAAAATTTCGTCCTGACTCATTCCCTGGTTCGCGTCAAAACCGGCGGCCGTTGAAATCGGCCAGTGCGGCGCGATATCTCGGTTAGTCCAGACAACTTTCGTGCCAACTTTGATCTTTAAAGAGGCGGGACTGAATCCTTTGGATGTGATCTGAACCGCGGAAACAGCCGCGTCAAAAACGGAAGTTTGCTGAATCTCCGGCTGGTCTTCGGCGGGACCGGTGCCGGCCGCCGGAATCGTTACCGGATTCATAATTGCCGAAAACAATTCCTCAATAGCCGCCAGCATCACTTTGACCGTCCGCAAACTTGGCAAGGTCTTATCGGTGCCGGCCCCTTTCTCCGCTAATTTAGCCAATTCCACGATCCGGCGTTCCGTATCTGCAAGCAACAAGAAAAGTTTCGGCTGATCCTCGGTGGTCAGACCGGCGCCGCTGATTTTTTCTCGAAGCGAATCATAACCCGCCTGAACACGCTCTAATTGTTCCGAAAGGTTGACGGCGCTTGGCCATAATCGGTTTTGCGCGTTTTTCAGAGCGCTTTGCGCGGCCGTTGCCTGACCAAAAGCTCCACCATAATTAACATCGATCAGGAACCGTTCCGCCTGGCTAATATGAAACTTCGCCCGGTCCAGTAATTCCTGAACCGATCGGATCGGGACACCGGAAAGAGAAGATTCAATCTTTTCCAGTAGCGCCTTCGCGGACGCTATTGCTTCCTCGGCTCGATCTTTACCGATAGACGCCTCTTCATCCAAACGGCGCAACACCTCCTGACGGACGATATTTAATTCATTACGCAGATCGGGATTCAGTACCCGTTCGCGAACTTCATCAAGCAAACGAATTCGCAAATACTGGTCGCCCGGAACATTTTCCAGATCTCCAAGGCCGGTCCCCGCTAGCGCCGAACCCTCCAAACGCCCGCCAAAACGAGACAGCAGATCTTCGCGCAATCCGGCCACGGCCGCGGCGGCTCCGTCATCAAGAACGTCCTCTAACCGGTCGGCGATCTCCGCCGCCCGTAATTCTTTGAACGCATCAACAAAATTAGTGATTACTTCATTAAAAATATTTTGAAAAACATCCAAACCGGAAACATGTTCCGCGGCGAAAGCAAGAACTTTGATCAGGTCTTGCCGGGAATTTTCAAATTCGGAAAGCAGTGTTTCGTCAGTAGGAAAAGACAAAGCCAAATTTTCTATCAGGCGGTAATGAATGACCGCTTTTGGAATGAGATGCTCGGACAAACCAAACGCCACCTCCGCGGAAAGATTGCCATTATCAATGGATACCAAATAACCAACTAACGTATTCAGACTGGATTGGTAACTGGCCAGAGCCCTCCGCACCGCTTTAAGATCGCCGGCGGTAATCTCATCCAGCTTTTTCAATTCGGCGGCTTTTTGGTTCAAAACCTCCAACTCCACTTCCGATTTTTTGATAAGACTCGGAGTAATAAATTTGCGGAAGCCACGCCCCCATTCTTTTAGGAAGTAAAAAGGGTTGGACGGCAAAAGACCGGTGTTGGAAACACCTAGTTCGGCATCAGTTTGAGCGCCTAGAAAAGCAGTCGGCGCGGCTACCGAAACGGCCAAAGCCGCGGCCAATGCTAACTTATGTAGTTTTTTCATGTGAGTTCCAGTGGCCGATTTCTCGGGAACTGGAGATAAATTGCGTACTTATTGCCTTTCGGCAATTAAAAAAGGCCCTTACCAGACCTACGGATACTATATCACAAATGGCTTTGGAAGCCAAGAAGCATGAATTAGGAATCAGGAATTATGATTTAGTTGAAACTCACGCGGTTTTGTATAAAAAAGACCCCTCTTCCTACCGTCCAGTGTGGGACGGCCTTAAGTGGAAGGGGGTACTTACTCCAGCGTGCGTACTGCCTGACCTCGCCCAGGTTTGCGCCAAGGCGAGGATTTAGTCCCGCTTACACAGCGGGACATTATTTTTGGACCTACCCGAGGCGGATTCCCGTAAGTTCGTCGCGACGGACCTAGGGGAATGTTCTACGTACCGCGAGTTCGGGTAGGCTAAATGTTGACGTTCACCTGCACCAGAAAGGATCCTCGTCCCTCGCGTAGATCATAAAACCTTACGCAAGGGACTTGCTCCATACATAAGTAATGTATGAGCGCTAACACTTATTCTTCGCAATCTTCACTGAAAGCCCTTCGATTTTCTGGCTTTACGGAATACACTGCGAGGCCTCAATCCCCCTTTACGTGGGAGAGGCAAGTAAAAGACCCTTTCTGATGCGGGTGGGTTAATTAACGTTCTGCCGGCTATTATAGCGCATCCACAGGATTTGTCAAGGGGGGGTAAAAAGAGGCCCTGTTTGATCAAAACAGGGCCTCAACCAAAAGACCTGCGCGCAGTCCCCGAATCGACCCGGGACAACCTGAGGCAGCGGCTCTTATGGGGCGTCCCCCAGCTCGAACCTTATTCCGATTAGGTGGCTTGCAACTCGGTTGATCCGCGCGCACGACCCACCTGCAATGCTGTTGCCATAATAGGGTAAAATTAGTCTTGTGTCAACCCCTACTATTCCCGGGAATAGTAGAATGGACATCGGAATAAAAAACTCCCCCGCCAAAAGACGGGGGAGAAATAAAATGACTGACGCGGGCGGAGCAAACGATCGTTGTCGTTCCAATCGTTCTCGAGCCAGTTGAAGTTCAGACACCACCGCTCGCCATCCCAGTTCAAATAAGGGACGTTGCGGTTGCCGTTCGAGTCCCGCCAGATAATATGCCGAGCGCCTTCCGCGCCACCACCCTTTGAATCCCACACATAAACAAGTTATGTATGGGACAAGTACTCTCAGGGTTGAATCGAATTCCATGCCCGGTCTTTATAAAAAGACTTCGCACGCTAGCGCCCGGCACTAAGTAGTTTTATTTTTTGGCAGTCGGCGAGG
>CAYHBX010000005.1:0-23804 GCA_964355005.1 uncultured Candidatus Saccharibacteria bacterium
AAAGTTAAAAGTTAAAAGTAAAATGTTAAAAGTTCTTATGCTACAATAGAAATCATGGAGAATAACAAATTTCGTTTGTGGGGGAAGTGGTTCTGGATCGGAGTAGTGATCGGTTTTTTGAACGCAATTGCCGGAGTGGTCTATTCGGTAGCGTTAATAGTAGAGCCGGAGAATAGGAAAACCGGATTGGTTTTGCTTGGTTGGACTTTGGTAGTAATGGTAGCGATGGCGATAGTGTTCGGAATTGTTTATCCGCAGCGGTAATGGGGCACTAGTGACTGGTAAACCCCCACACCAAACAAGGAGTTCTCCTCTTTGCTTTCTTGCTCCTTGTTGTGGTGTGGGGGTAAAATTATCCTCATGGTTAAGTCCGAGGCTAAATTGAGGGTTGAAAAGTTGCGTGAAGCGATAAATAAATATCGCTATTCTTATCACGTTCTGGATAAGTCGGAGATCTCCGATGAGGCCTTAGATGCTCTGAAAAAAGAACTTTTCGATCTGGAGGAGCAATTTCCTGACTTGATAACATCCGATTCTCCGACCCAAAGAGTGGCCGGAAAACCGCTGGCGGAATTTAAGAAGGTTAAGCATGAGATCAAAATGATCTCGCTTAATGACGCCTTTTCGGAGCAGGACATGAAAGACTGGCTTCAGCGTCTGGAGAATTATTTGGGTGGCACGATTGGGCATGAGTTTTATTGCGATCTGAAGATGGACGGCTTGGCGGTGGAATTGGTTTATGAAAACGGTTTATTTGTTCAGGGCAGTACTCGAGGCGACGGTGATGTGGGCGAGAATATTACTCAAAATTTGAAAACTATTGAGGCAATACCGCTCAAGTTGGAAAGCAGAGGAAAGTCCGAAGTCCCCAGTCGCCCAGTGGTGAGAGGGGAGGTTTTTTTGACAACCAAAGAATTTAGCCGGATCAACAAAGAACAAGAAAAGAAAGGAGAAAAAGTTTATGCCAACCCACGAAATCTGGTAGCCGGCTCCATTCGTCAGCTGGACCCCAAAATAACCGCTTCCCGAAAATTGAATTTCTATGCTTACGCTATTTCCGGTGAAGGATCGGAATATTTAAAAAAATATCCGACGCACGCCGCCGAATACGAGGCTTTACGTAAGTTCGGCATTGCGCCTAATCCGGCGGGCCGCGTAGTTAATTCCCTTGAGGCAGTTTTTGATTTTCATAAAGAAGTGGCAAAAAAACGGGAAAAACTGGCTTACGAAATTGATGGCATCGTGGTGACGGTTAACGACAAGAAAATTTATGAGCGAGCGGGTGTTATCGGAAAGGCGCCGCGCGCCGGCGTAGCGTATAAATTTTCGCCAAAAGAAGCGACTACTATTGTTGAAGATATCCAGGTGCAGGTTGGTCGGACGGGCGCGTTGACGCCGGTGGCCGTGTTGCGACCGGTAGAGGTGGGTGGTGTTACCGTCAGCCACGCGACCCTGCATAACGCCGATGAGATCGAGAGGTTGGGTTTGAAGATCGGAGACACGGTGATCATCAGTCGAGCCGGTGATGTGATCCCGCAGGTGAATAAAGTTTTAACGGAATTGCGCGTCGGCAAAGAAAAAACTTTTAAAATGCCCGCCCGATGCCCCGTTGATGATTCGGCGGTGGTCCGTGACGGCGTGGCTTATAAATGTTCCAACAAAAATTGCGGGGCGCGCCAGCGTGAGTTCCTGTATCATTTTGTTTCCGGCAATGGTTTTAATATGGAAGGATTGGGTCCGAAAATTCTGGACCGTTTTATGGACGAAGGCCTAATCAGTGATGCCGCTGACATTTTTATCTTAAAAAAGGGTGACATTGAGGTTCTGGAGCGTTTTGGCGAAAAATCCGCGGAAAATATCGTGGCGGAGATAGAAATGCGTAAAAAGATTTCATTGGACAAGTTTATTTATGCGCTTGGAATTATCCACGTGGGAGAAGAAACCGCCCGCCTACTGGCGCAATGGCTGGTATCAAGTGTCAGGTATCAAGTGTCGCGGCCGAAAGAAATTTCAGAATTTTTTGAACATCAAACACTCGAACAACTGCAACAAGTTCAAGATATCGGTCCGGCGGTGGCGAAAAGTATTTACGAATATTTCCAGGACAAGCGTCATCAGGAGTTTATTAAAAAAATGGATAAGGCGGGGGTGATTTTAGAAAGTGAAAAGTTAAAAGTGAAAAGTAAAAAATTGGAAGGGCAAACATTCGTGCTGACCGGCACTATGGAGGGAACGTCACGAGAAGAGGCTAAAGAGAAAATCCGCGCCTTGGGAGGGGAGACCAGCGAATCGGTTTCCGGTAAAACCAGTTACGTTGTCGCCGGCGCCGAACCGGGATCGAAATTGCAAAAAGCCGAGAAATTGGGCGTGAAAGTTTTGAACGAGGCGGAATTTTTGGCTCTATTGCAAAAATAGCTTTTTTTGTTTATTATATCCCCGTTCCTTGAAAGGGTGGATTATGAGTCAAACCGCGCTATGGTTTTTCTTCGGAGTGCTGATACTTTTCAGCGTTCTCGGAAACGCTTACGCCTACATCGCGATTGCCACGGAAGAAGCGCGTCCGGACGCCCGCCGCGCCTATTACGTTGTAAACGCGGCTTGGTCAATTTTTAACGTACTCCTCGTTGGAGCAATCCTTTGGAGGTGCTTCCGGTGAAGCCCAGCGAAAATGCTCTTATTTTCCAAACCGTTGCGTTGTTTCTTATGGGCATCGCAACGTTCGTGCTAGGGTTTTTTGCCGGCCAACATGATCACCACGGGATTGCATTTTTGTTGTACTTCTTCAGTATAATTTTCTGGCTGAATTGCTTTTTTTCGTTAAAGCGCTGGTTTCGTTACTATCCGTAAGCTCCAAGTCCCCCGCCACTCGCGGCGGGGGCTTTTTTTATCGCGCTTTTTACATTAAACTTTTTACTTTATACTTATCTACATGTCCGATATCACCAAAAAATCTCTTGAACATTTAGCCGACCTGGCCCGCTTGGAGCTTTCCGGAAAAGAAGAAGATAAATTTTTGAAGGATCTCGAAAGCATCTTGGGCCATTTTAAGGAGCTGGAAAGTTTGGATACTTCAAATGTTCAACCTTTGACTGGCGGCACTAGTTTAAAAAATGTTCTGCGGGACGATGAGGCGAGTCATTCCAGTTTGTCGGCCGCCCCGGTAGTGGACGCCTTCCCGGAGAAGGAAAAAGATTACCTGAAAACACCTGCAGTTTTTCAGGAGTAAAATGTTAAATGTGACAAGTAAAATGGAATACAGGGCTGCTTACAAAAACTTAGACGTTTGGTCGAAAGCCAATGAACTTGCGCTTTCGGTCTATCGAGTTACAAAGAAATTTCCCAAGGATGAGTTATTTGGTTTAATATCTCAAATGCGTCGTGCCGCAGTATCGGTGCCAGCGAATATAGTGGAGGGTTATAGCAGGAATACCAAAAAGGACAGAGTACATTTTTATTATTTTAGTCGTGGATCTCTTACGGAATTAGAATACTACATAGACCTTTCTCTGCAGCTGGATTATATAACAAACGAGGAGCACCATCAGTTAATTGGACTAAAGAATGATGCCGGGCGTTTGTTATATGGGTTTATCAACTCCTCTGCTTAGTCACTTTTTACATTAAACATTTAACTATCATATGCACTTGCACGACCTGACAATCAAAAAATTTCACGAAGGTTTAGAGAAAAAAGAATTCTCCGCTTTCGACGTTGCAAAAACCTTCTTTGATTATATTGAAACCCGTGATCAAGAGGTTGGCGCTTATCTAAGCGTCCACAAAGACCAGGCGTTGAAACAAGCCGAGTTGGCCGATATTAAAGTTGCTAAAAATGAACCCTTGAGTTTAGTGGATGGTTTGCCGATGGCGATCAAGGACAATATTTTAATCCAGGGTTTGCCGGCGACTGCCGGTTCCAAAATGCTGGAAAATTATCGCGCTTCTTATGACGCTACGGTCATCACGAAATTAAAATCTGCCGGCGCTGTTTTCCTGGGTAAAACTAACCTGGACGAATTCGCTATGGGTTCTTCGACTGAAAATTCGGCATTCAAAAAAACCCGCAATCCGCATGATTTGGAGAGAGTTCCCGGCGGTTCTTCCGGGGGATCGGCCGCGGCGGTGGCCGGGCATATGGCAGTGGCGGCGCTCGGTTCTGATACCGGCGGATCTATTCGTCAGCCGGCCGGATTTTGCGGCGTTGTCGGCCTGAAGCCGACTTATGGCGCCGTTTCTCGTCACGGTGTTATTGCAATGGCTTCCAGCTTGGACCAGATCGGCCCGTTCACGAAAACCGTTGAGGACGCGGCGATCCTTTTTAAAACTATTTCCGGACAGGACAAGTTTGACGCGACTAGCGTGGCTACGAATTATGGCGAGGAACTTTGGAATCCGAAGCTGGAAGATATCAAAAAATTAAAGATCGGCATTCCGAAAGAATATTTCGGCCCCGGCTTGGACCCATCGGTCGTGAAGACGATGGAAGAGACGATGAATTCCCTGAAGAGTCTTGGTCTGGAATTCAAGGAAATCTCCCTGCCACACACCAAATACGCGCTTTCCTGTTACTACATAATTATGCCGGCGGAGGTAAGTTCCAACCTGGCCCGCTTTGACGGCATTCGCTATGGAGAAGTGGCAGGTGTCGGGCGTCAAGATTTCAGTTTGGTGGAGCTGTATAAGAAAAACCGGAGCAACGGATTTGGTTCGGAGGCGAAGCGCCGCATTATTTTGGGGACTTACGTCTTGTCTTCCGGATATTATGACGCGTATTACGCGAAAGCTCAGAAAGTCCGCCGTTTGATCAAGAATGATTTCGATCAGGCCTTCAAAGAAGTAGACGTCATCTTCACTCCGGTCTCGCCGACGCCGCCGTTTAAATTCGGAGAAAAAGTCAGCGATCCACTGGCGATGTATCTCTCGGACATCTTTACTATCCCTGTGAATATGGCCGGACTGCCCGCCATTTCTATTCCTGCTAAACTGAAAGCAGGAGAGTTGCCGGTCGGATTCCAGTTGATCGGTAAGCATTGGCGCGAGGCGGATATTTTGGGCATCGGCCAGTTCTATGAAAAGCTCTCCGTTTGATACATGGCTGAATATTTAAATAAGTTTGTTGAGTTTATTTTGACGTTCCGGGCCGCGGCCGGAGATTTTTTCGCGCCCAATCTTTATATTTTTGAGATCGCCTCTTTGATGATCTCAACATTGTTGATCTGGGGAATAATCTACGCCGCCATCGAGAGCAACTTTTTCGTTAAACGAATTGAAGAGTGGATGGATTATCTGACGGTAGGCGATGTAGGCAAGATGCGTCAGCTGATCGTTTGGAAGAAGATTGTCAAAAAAATGAACAGTAAGAACTCCACCGATTGGAAGGTAGCTATTTTGGACGCTGATAGAATTTTAGATGACACATTGCGTGCCGGTGGCTATCGGGCGCCCACGCTGGAGGAGCGTTTTAAGCTCATTGAACCGATCGACGTTACCAATCAGCCCGAGTTGATGGAGGCGCACAAGATACGCAATCGTATTGCCCAAGAGCCGGATTTCGCGTTGCCGCACGAGGAGGCTATCCGTGTTTTGCGTATCTATAAAAAGTCTTTGCAGGAGTTCGGTTTGCTTGATTAAAGGGTTTGTGTTAGGATAGCCGACAGTTCTAATTGAGGTGGCAAGATGGCCATCTACGCTGATTTTAAAGTTGGCGGAGTGACCCACTCTCTGACGCTTACTTCCGATCTGTATTTTCGGCTGAACATGCTGGCTATTTCAACCGGGAAATCAGAAGTGGACTGGCTGACAAAGATTTGCGAGGAAAAAGGCGAGGTTTCTTGTCGGGCAGTCCGGGAATATCTGGATGAGCAGAATGTGCATCAGTAAGAGTGTCGTAAAAAAAGACTGCCTTCAAGCAGTCTTTTTTGTTGCGCGGTGGACGGGACTCGAACCCGCGGTCTCCGCCGTGACAGGGCGGCGCTTTAGCCAGCTAAGCTACCACCGCAGCTTAATCGCTATTATAACCAATTTTTAATTTTTAGGAAAGAGGGCAGGGGAGAGCCTTATTTTAATTTTCTTACGATCTTTTTAAATTGCCTGCCCCGGTCGGCGTAGTCCTCGAACATATCAAAACTGGCCGCGCCCGGCGAAAACAAGATAGCTACCGGCGAATCCATTTCTTTCGCGGCTTTGTAGGCAATTTCAGCGGCGCCTTTTAGCTCCCGCACCTGCTCTATCGGCAAGCGTAAGTCCCGCATCGCGTTGCTGATCTTGGCTTTATTTTCGCCGAAAAGTATCAGGCATTCAATTCTGTCTCGATGGCGTTTTAATTCTTCGGCAAGGGGAGTGTAGTCTAGATTTTTATCTTTTCCTCCGGCAATGATGATCACGGGCATTTCGGCGGTCAATGTGGAAACGGCGGCGGCGGTAGTATTCGGATTGGTGCTGGCCGAGTCGTTATAGAATCGTACCAGTCCCTTTTTTGTCGCCAGTTCCAAGCGGTGTTCTAGCCCGGGAAAATTTTCTATCGTGGATAAGATCGCCTTTTCCGGACAGCCAAGATATTTAGTAACCGTGGCGGCTAGCAACCGATTTTTATTCAGATTATTCGGAGCGTGGACGGGGATCTTTTTGCCCGTACAGAGTCCGGCGATCTTAGTACCCGGCTGATTATCCGAAAAATAAAACACGGCGGAGGTGTTCGTTTGGTGCCGGCAGATATTAGATTTGGCATTCAGATATTCTTCCAAGTTTTTGTGAGCATCCAAATGATCCGGGAATATCTCGGTGATCACGGCAATGTCCGGAGATTTTTCCAGGTCATGGAGCTGAAAGCTGGAAAGCTCCAGCACTACCAAAGTCTTGGCATTTACTTTCGGAAGTATTTCCAGCGGCGAAAGACCGATGTTTCCGGCGAGCAAAACTTTTTTGCCGCATTTTTTTAAAATTTCATATATTAAAGTAGAAGTCGTGCCTTTCCCCTTTGTTCCGGTGACGCCTATAATTTTGGCCGGGCAGAGTTCAAAAAATAATTTCGTGGCGCTGGAAAACTTCACGCCGGCGCTGATAGCGGATTGGATCTCGGGCAGGTTGTAGGGGACGCCGGGCGAGCGGAATACCAACTCAAAAGAATTCAAGTCTTTCAGGTAATCCGGCCCGTCATTTTTGTCCAGAACAACGATCTTCGCTTTTTTGTATTGCGGAGATTTTTTAAGGAATTTTAGGACGGACTTACCTTCCCGCCCGAAGCCGAGGATAGCGATTTTCATATTCAGTTTCGTTATGCTTATAATAATACAAAATGAACATTTTAGTTACTGGCGGGGCAGGATTTCTGGGAAGCCATCTCTGTGAATATTTATTGCGGAATGGCCATAAGGTAATTTGCTTGGATAATTTTTTCACCGGTTCCCGCGCCAATATTGAGCATCTGACATCAAACAAGGACTTTCGGGTCATGGAGGCCGACATTATCAATCCTTTTTATATAGAAGAAAAAATTGATCAGGTCTATAACTTGGCTTGCCCGGCTTCGCCCGTGCATTATCAGTTCAATCCCATTCGCACCGTTAAGGCGAACACAATCGGCGTGATCAATGTTCTGGGTTTCGCCAAAAAACATGGCGCGCGCGTTTTTCAGGCCTCTACCTCCGAGATTTATGGCGACCCGCTTGAGCATCCGCAAAAGGAAACTTATCGCGGCAACGTGAACACGATCGGGCCGCGAGCGTGCTATGACGAAGGGAAGCGAGTCGCCGAGACTTTATTTTTTGATTATCACCGCTCTCATGGAATAGAAATCCGAGTGGCGCGCATTTTTAATACCTACGGTCCGAGAATGGCGAAGAATGACGGGCGGGTGGTTTCTAATTTTATCGTGCAGGCGCTGAATGGCGAGGATATTACTATATATGGAACAGGGGAGCAGACCAGGTCCTTTTGTTATGTGTCCGATCTGGTAGAGGGATTTTATAAACTAATGAATCCCACACATAACGAAGAGTGTGGTTGTGATCCAAAGGACTCTTCCGTTATGTGTGGGATGAATTCCGACACGACCGGCCCGGTCAACCTTGGCAACCCCGGAGAATTCACAATGAAAGAGTTGGCGGAAAAGGTTATTACTCTGACAGGATCAAAATCAAAAATTATTTACGGACCGCTCCCGGAAGACGATCCTCGTCAGCGCAAACCCGATATTTCTTTAGCGAAGACAAAATTGGATTGGCAGCCTGCCGTTCCACTGGAAGAAGGTCTGAAAAAAACTATTGATTATTTCAGGGGAAAGTTGTAATATTTTTACCATCGCTCCCATAGCTTAGTGGTAAAGCAGCTGGCTTTTAACCAGTTGACCTAGGTTCGATTCCTAGTGGGAGCACAATTTGCTCAAACAGCTCTCTCGCATCACCAGAGCTCTTTTTGGCCAGCGCCAAAAAGGACTCTTTGCTCTCGGCGGTTGACTTTTGAAGAGACCGGCTCAACCGCCTCCGAGATATGCTGCTCAAGAGCTGTTCTCGCGGTTTCCTGAGATGAATAGATATAGGCCTTGTTCCTAGTGGGAGCATAAATTAAAAATCCCCCAGCCCCCTATTTCGCTATAAGCTCTCACGGCGTTGTGAGATAAAATTTTTTAGTTCGAGGAGATGAATCATTAAGACATAGACTCTATGTCTAATGTTCAGCGACAAAGAAATAAAGAATTTTAACCACAACCCGAAGGGATGCGAGATTTTATTGTTCATTACCTCGTTTTTCGGACTCGAAGTATGTTTATACATCTGCGTCCGAAAAGCCTCGTCCTGAATAAAAAATCTCCGCATCGCTGCGGAGATTCATAGTGAAATAGGGGGCTACATGGGGGATTGTGTGATCAAAGAAGCTTTTTAACGTCCATAAAGGTTGCAAAAAACAGCAAGCTGACCAGGAAGATGATGCCTACCACCATCAGTCCTTTATACATTACCAGCGCCGCTTTTTTCCCGATGATCTTTTCGGAGAAAAGGCGCAGGATGTGTCCTCCATCAAGCGGAGGCAGAGGGAGGAGGTTCATCATCGCGATAGCGACATTAAGGATTGCCAGGATCCAAATATAGGGAGTCAGACCGCCGGCAGAACCTCCGCCAGCCATCATCTGGCCGATGCCGACCGGTCCGGAAACGGATTCCGAGGCGGTCATCTGCCCGCTGAACAATGCCGAGATGAACATCGGCCAGCCGGCCAACCAGATCCAGGTAAAACCAATCAAAGCATGAAAGAAATTCCCACCGATAAAAGTCATCAGCATGGCGGCGGTAATGATATTCATCAGCATTCCGCCGGAATAGAATAACAGGCGCTGAAAGAAGTTTTTCTTTTCCACCTCCTCCATATCCACCAACACATATCCGCCGATCACGATCGGACTCAAGATCAGTTCGTTGACGATCGGAACATTTTTGAACTTTAATCCCGGTCCCATGCCGATGCTGAATTTTTGGATCGGAACTTTTGCCAGCCAAGCGGCCAGCGCGTGTCCGAACTCATGGACGCCGATGATCAAAGCGAAGCCGAAAATGATTTTCGCGGCTCCGATGATAATTTCCATCTGCCGCCTCCTTCCTCGTATTATTTGTAAAAAATCTTACCTCATATTATACTTAAACTCATCTTTTGGGAATGACAGCGAGAACGAAAAATTTATCCTATCTCTTTTTGATTGTTTTGGTCGCGGTCGCGGCGGGTTTTTTTGTTTATCCGAAAGGTTTCGGCGCGCGGATTTTGCCTTGGAGATTGGGTCTTGATTTGGTTGGCGGCAGTTATCTCATCTACGAAGTGGATATGACCGGTATCACCGCGGCCGAACGCGGTTCGGTATTTTCCGGTTTGCGGGATGTAATGGAGCGCCGGATCAACGCTTTTGGAGTGAGCGAGCCACGGGTGACCACCGCCAAGCGGGGAGACTCATATCAATTGATCGTTGAGTTGGCGGGCATCAAGGATTCCGAGGAAGCTATTAAACAGGTCGGTAAACCGGCCTTGTTAGATTTCCGAGAAGTTAAATTAAAAGGAGAGGGTGATAAACAGGAGGTGGAATTCATTGCCACCGGATTGACCGGGCGTTATCTTTCCAGCTCGCAGGTTTCGTCCAATCAAACCACCGGTCAGCCGGTTATCCTGATCAATTTCAATTCCGAAGGCGCCAAACTTTTTGAAGCGATCACTAAAAAGAATTTGGGTAAGCCGGTAGCGATCCTTCTTGACGGTCAGGTGATTTCCAGCCCGGTTGTGCAGGAAGCTATTGCCGGCGGCAATGCCCAAATAACCGGATCTTTTGACTACAAAGAGGCCCAGCGTCTGGTTCAGCTTTTTAATGCCGGCGCTCTGCCCGCGCCGATCAATTTGATCAGTCAGCAGACCGTCGGTTCTTCGCTGGGGGCCGATTCCTTGCAAAAAGCGATTTTCGCCGGACTTATTGGAACTTTGGCGATCATTGTTTTTATGCTGCTTTACTATCGGTCACTTGGTCTGGTGTCGGCTCTGGCATTGGTTATCTACATTGTCTTTACGCTTGGATTGTTTAAATTGATCGGCATCACGATGACTTTGTCCGGTATCGCCGGATTCATTCTATCTATAGGTATGGCGGTAGATGCCAACATCCTTATTTTCGCCCGCACTAAAGAAGAAACCGCCAAAGGACTTTCTCATTCAGGCGCTCTAGAAGAGGGCTTTCGGAGAGCTTGGCCGTCCATTCGGGACTCTAATGTTTCCACTATCTTAACTTCAGTGATTCTTTATTATATGACTTCCAGTTTCGTTCGGGGATTCGCGTTGGCTTTATTGCTTGGAGTTCTATTGAGCATGTTCAGCGCGATTACCGTTAGTCGGGTAATTTTCCGGGTTTTTACTAAATAATTATGCTCAACATTATTAAATATAAATTTGTTTTTCTGGCCATTTCCGGCTTGCTGGTTGTCGCCAGCATTGCCTCTATTGCAGTGCTGGGTTTGAAGCCGGGCATTGATTTTGTCGGCGGTGTTTCCTGGCAGCTGCAATTCAATGCTTTGCCTGACCGAGAGGCGGTTACGGCCATTCTTCCTGCCGGCGCGCTGATCACTCCGCAAGAGGAGGGGAGAATGCTGATCCGCTTGCCGGATCTAAGTGAGGCAGATCGCCAGGCGAAACTTCAGGAATTAGGCGGCAAATTCGGCGAAGTAACGGAATTACAATTCCAGAATATCGGTCCGGCCGTAGGCGAAGACCTGAAGCGCGGCGCGTTTTGGGCGATCGGATTAGTTTTGCTGGCAATCTCTCTGTATATCGCTTTCTCATTCCGTAAAGTTTCCAAGCCGGTTAGTTCCTGGAAATACGGAATTGTTACTTTGGTGACCCTTTTTCATGATGCGGTCATTCCGGCCGGAATGTTCGCGGTACTGGGAAGGTTTATGAACTGGGAAGTGGATGTGAATTTTGTTGTCGCCGTTCTGGTGGTGATCGGTTTTTCCGTTCACGACACTATCGTAGTTTTTGACCGCATTCGGGAAAACTTGCGGTTAGCCGGCCCGGCGCGAGGGAACTTTGATGATCTGGTTAACTCCAGCGTCAATCAGACTTTCACCCGCTCCATTAATACCTCTCTCACCCTGGTACTCACCCTGCTGGCTCTTTACTTTTTCGGTCCGGCCAATATGAGCTACTTCATTTTGACCATTTTAGTCGGTGTTTCCGTAGGTACCTATTCATCTATTTTCGTAGCCAGCCCTCTCCTCACCCTTCTCAAGGGAAGAATCCGGTAGTTGACTCTTCTTGTGGGGTATGCTAGAATGCGTCGGATAACGTGGAGGCCTGATGTTTGCTGGGTTTTGGGGCTATTGACACTAATACCAGCCCTATGGTAATCTCTACGCGTTAAAGCATTATAAAAAAATAAGGTCTAAAAAAATATGGAGGTTTCCAAATTAACTAATTTAATCAAGGTCTGCATGACCGGTCTGAATGACCGACAGAAAGAGATTTTAGAAGGTCGCTACGGATTGAATAAAGCCGACACTTTTACGTTGGCGGAATTGGGCGGCCGTTATGGCTTGACCCGCGAGCGCGTTCGTCAGATCGAAGCCCTTGCTTTAAAAGTTTCTCGCCAACGCACCTCCAATGGCGAATTAAATGATTTTACAAAAGCCGCTACCGTCGCTTTGCGTTCCGCGGGCGGGATCAAGCGGGAAGACCTTTTAGTTGCCGATCTGGCGCAGTCCGGCAATGCCTCCCCCGAACAAGCTAACCGGGTTAAGTTTTTATTGGAACTTTCCGGAAAGTTCAGCTTATCTAAAGAAGACAGCAATTTTTATCCTTACTGGTACTTGTCCGACGCCGATCAGAAAAAGGCTGTCGGTTTTATCGCCGCCTTGGCTAAGAGCGCGGATCGGAATAATTTCAAAGCGAGCTTCACTGCCGCCGCGAAGAATTCCGGCATCAGCGACTTAGTGGCCCGCAACTACGCCGCGGTATCTAAGAATGTAGCGATGAACATCTTCGGAGATCTTGGCTTGTCCGAATGGCCGGAGATCAACCCTCGCACCGCCCGTGATTGGGCTTACTTGGTTTTGAAGAAAGAAGAGCGGCCGATGCACTTCAATGACATTGCTGTCGCGGTTACTAAATTGCGGGAACGGGCGGCTCACGCGCCGACGGTTCACAATGAGCTGATAAAAGATGAGAAATTCGTATTGGTCGGAAAAGGCACTTACACTTTGCGGGAGTTTGGCATTACGCCGGGAACCGCTCGGGAGATAATTGCTCATTACCTTCGCAAGCACGGACCGATGTCCGCTAAGCAGGTAGTTGGTTTGGTTTTGAAGGAGCGCCTATTCAAAGAGAATACGGTTTTGATCAATCTCCAGAATCGCAAGAACTTCAAGCGTCTTGATGACGGCCGGTACTCCGTTTTAGCATAATCTAGCTCCGCCTTTGGTGTGGCGGAATGGTACAATTAATCTGTGGCCGGATTCTTTTCGGGAATTTTAAATAGTATTCTTTCTGTTATCGCGGTTACCTGGTGGGTGGCATTACCTGTCGCCTTATTTTACGTTTTCTGGCGTATCTGGCTTTATCACGTTTTCGTGGCTTATCTGAAAACTTTGAACTGGATAGTTCTGGAGGTAAAGATACCCGCCACCATTGATAAAACTCCGAAAGCGATGGAGCAGGTTTTTGCCGCTGTTTACGGCATTTATTCATTCGGCTTTAAGGTTCTGCAGATGTACGTGGAGGGTCACCTTCGCGAAGACTGGATCTCCTTTGAGCTGGTTGGACTTGCCGGGGGCGTCCACTTTTATATCCGCACCCCCAGTTCTTATCGGAATATCGTTGAGTCGGCTATTTACGCGCAATATCCGGAGGCGGAAATTAACCAGGTGACGGATTACATGGATCTTTATCCGAGAACCCTGCCTAACAAAACTTATGATATTTGGGGCACCGACTATCACTTGATCCGCGCCGACGCTTATCCGATCCAGACTTATCACTACTTTGAAGAGATCACCGAGGAGCGACGTTTGGATCCGGTGTCTACTATCACCGAGGTGATGTCTAAATTGAAGAATGACGAGATGATCGCCATTCAGATATTCGTTAGCCCGACCGGGCCAGATACGGGGCGGGATTGGAAAAAGGAAGCCGAAGAGGTTCGGGACAAACTGGTTGGCCGCAAAAAACCGGAAAAGAAAACTTTCAGTGGCGCTATTAAGGATTTCATCAATAACCTCGCCAAGGCCGCCTTCAAGCATCCTGAATGGCCGGAAGAAGTTAAAAAAGACGACAGCGGCAAGCTGGCGTCTTTAACCGTCGGCGAGCGTGATGTGGTGGAGGCCGTTGAAAAGAAAATGAGCCGGCTGGGATTTGAAACTAATATCCGGTTCGTTTTTATTGACCGCCGCGACAATTTCAACCGTTCTCATATCGGAGCGGTGATGTCTACTTTTCACCAGTTCAGCACCCAAAACCTTAATGGATTCCGTCCGAATTTGGATACCATGACTTTGATCCGGGGTAATATTAAATACATGAAAAAGACCCGCCTTTGGTACAAAAAACGCCGGATGTGGGAGGCATTTAAGCGGCTTTATTGGCCGCGCCGGACTTCTGTGTTGAACGTTGAGGAGTTGGCCACTATTTATCATTTTCCGACTACGACCGTTGGCGCTCCCTTATTGCGCCGTTTGGGCGCTAAAAAAGGCGAGCCTCCGGCCGGTCTTCCCACCGAATAACTATGCTCAACTTTATAACTTTAAAAACTTCATAGTATGTCTAAAGAAATAAATCTATTCGGCCAGGTTAGTTTCCGTAGCGCCGTCACTAAATTCGGCATTAAACAGGATGACCGTCGCCGGCATATGTATCTGATCGGGAAGACCGGCATGGGAAAAACGACTATGCTGGAGAACATGGTTATTTCCGACATAATGAACGGTCATGGAGTCGGAGTAGTGGACCCGCACGGAGATTTCGCGGAAAAGATGTTGGACTTCGTTCCCAAAGAACGCATTCAAGATGTGGTGTATTTTGATCCGGCGGATATTGAGCATCCAATCGCTTTTAATCCTTTGGAGCAAGTTCAGGACGAGTTCCGATACCTTGTCGCTTCCGGATTAATGGGCGTTTTTAAAAAGATTTGGCCGGACGTCTGGTCTCCGCGCATGGAATACATCTTGAATAATGCCCTGCTGACCATGCTGGAATTTCCGGATTCAAACATGCTGGGAGTTCAGCGGCTTTTATCCGATAAGGATTATCGGAAGTCCAAAGTGGATCAGTTGAAAGATCCGGTTATTAAAGGTTTCTGGGTCAATGAATTCTCCCGCTACTCGCAGAAGTTTGAGACGGAGGCGACGGCCGCCATTCAGAACAAGATCGGACAATTCGTCGCCAATCCGCTGGTTCGGAATATCTTAGGCCAGAATAAGTCAGCTTTGAATCTTCGGAAGGCCATAGATGAGCGGAAGATCCTTATTTTTAATTTATCTAAAGGAAGAATAGGGGAAGACAATTCCGCTTTATTGGGTTCCATGATCATTACTAAGTTGCAATTAGCGGCTATGTCGCGCGTGGATATTCCCGAGCCGGACCGTAAAGATTTTTATTTGTACGTTGATGAGTTTCAGAACTTTGCCACCGATTCGTTCGCTAATATCTTGTCTGAAGCTCGTAAGTATCGTTTGTGCTTGATTTTAGCTCATCAATATATCCGGCAATTAGTGCATGACCTGAATACTAAGGTTCGTGACGCGGTGTTTGGTAACGTCGGCACTCTTATTTCCTTTCGGGTAGGCGCGGAAGACGCGGAGTTTTTGGAAAAAGAATTTATGCCCGACTTCGAGGCGGTTGATTTGGTCAATCTTCCTAAGGCGCAGGTTTACATCAAGCTGATGATTGACGGGGTTTCTTCTAAGCCGTTTTCCGCCCAGGGGTTGGGTCCCGTCCCGGCGCCGGCTGTTTCTTATCGCAATCTGATCATTGACCATACCCGTAAAACTTATGCCACTCCGCTGAAAGAAGTTTCGGATAAGATCGCCAAAGAATTTTTGTCCGTCCCTCCGCCGTCTGACGAGAGATTCGGCAGTGAGGGAGGTGGAGGAGGGGATTTCCGTAAACCACGGGCCCTCGGCCATAGCTCGTCCACGGGCGCGGCATCCGGAGGCGGAGGGGATTTTCGCGCCCCACGTCCGGTTGTAGGCTTAGCGCCAAAAAAATCTTTTGACGGACCGGCCGCCGCCTCAATGCCGCCCAAACCCGCCCCTAGTTTTGGGGAAAAACTTTTGAATATTATCAGGCCAAAACCTGCCTCGCCGGCAGGCGGGCCGGCAGAACCGGCAAGGCCCGCCGTTTCAGTAGCGCCAAAATCGGTAGCATCACATAAGCCGGTGGCCTCTAAAGGTGAGCTCCCGCGCGTGGAATTACAACCTGCCGTTCCCAGGCCGGTTCCGAAACCAGTCGAACCCCTGAAAGAAAAGTTTACCCGTCTTGGCGGGCCGATGTCACTTAACGATCTGCCGCCCCGCTTCGAAATGCCGGCCGCGCCCAAGCAGGAAAAGATCATTCGCGAAAAAAAGCCGCTGGATGTTTCCGCACTCCGCGCCGCGCTTAAGGAATCTTTGGACAAGAAAGACAAGAATTCCTAATTTCTAATATCTAATCAATCCCCAATTTAAAAAATTCCTAATTTAGAAATTAGCAATTCGTCATTAGAAATTATCTAAGCTCACTCCTTGGATTTCTCCACCCGTTCCACGTAGTCTCCTGTTTCGGTATTTATTTTAACGATATCGCCGGTATTTACGAATAATGGTACCTGAATCACTGCTCCGGTTTCCAGCGTAGCCGCCTTAGTGCCGCCCTGGGCGGTATTGCCGCGTTCTCCCGGGGGAGTTTCGGCAATTTTCAGATCCATCTTGATCGATGGCTTGATGCTTAAGATAAGATCACCGAATTTCATCGCGGTAACCAGATTGTTTGATTTCATAAACTTCCCTCCCATTCCCACCTGTTCTTCGGTCAGCATAAAGCGGCCGGCCGGATTGTCCTTTTTGCAGAACCAAAACTGGCCCTTGGTGTTGTAGAGGTACTTCACTTCTTCTCTGACGATCTCCGCTTCCTCAAAAGATTCGCTCTGGTGGAAGTTTTGTTCCACGACTTTTCCGGAGATAAGGTTTTTCAGTTTGCATTTAGCGACCGGTTTACGCTGCTGCATGCGCAAAAACGCGTAGTCCAAGACTTCATAGGGTTCGCCGTTCATCACAAAAATCACCCCGTTTTTTAGTTCATTATAAGCCAACATGAACTTTATTTTAAACGGAATTAGAGTTAAAAGCAATATTTACCGGAACCACTCTTTGACGCTTTTCGGCCAGCCGATAAGCAATAGCAAAGCGAGCGGAGCGCCCCAGTTCGCCCAGCGTTCTACGAAATCCCAGATTGGTTCGCCGACGATCGGGCGAAGCAGCGCCGTCCAAAGCCCCCAGAAAGCCATATAGAGGAGCGCTAAACGGACCGGTTTAAGCAAAACCAAAATCGCTAAGATGATATCCATTACGCCGACCGCCATCAATAATTGGGCCGCTAAACTGGCATCTGAAACGCCAAAAACTTCGAACCATTTGATCCACTGCGCTTTTCCTTGGAGCGCGAAGACTCCATGCCCCAAAAACTCTCCGGCGACCGCTATCCGCAAGACCCACTCAACAAGTTTTGTATTCATCCCTCACATAACAAAGAGCGGCTCTTAACCGTTGCTCCCTGTGAAAATTTATTTATTATTAATTATTTTTTTAATGAAACTATCGACTTTAACCCCTCAACACGAACTCTTTGTTATGTGAGGGATTCATAACATTGATTATATCACTAAATTTTTTTGTTCTTCAGGAGCACCGCGTTCACGGCAACAATAACGGTTGAGAAGGACATAAAGACCGCGGCGAGCGCGGGCTGTAAAAGCACTCCTTTGAATGCCAAGATACCCGCCGCCAGGGGAATGGCGATGATGTTGTATCCCGTTGCCCAGAATAAATTCTGGATCATTTTAGAGTATGTCAGCTTGGAGAGGCGGATGATCTTAGCAATGTCGCGTGGGTCGTTTCGCACTAGGATTATTCCGGCGGATTCAATCGCCACGTTGGTGCCGGCGCCGATGGCAATGCCGAGGTCGGCCTGCGTGAGCGCGGGAGCGTCATTAACTCCGTCACCAACCATAGCCACCTTCATGCCCTTACTCTGTAGAACCTTCACCTTTTCTGATTTTTGATCAGGTAGAACTCTGGCAAAATACTCATCAATTCCCAGTTCGCCGGCCACCCATTTCGCCACGTCTTCCGTGTCGCCGGTGATCATCGCGGTCTTCACCCCCATATCGCGCAGAGTCTTGATTGCTTCATGGGACTCTTCTCGGATAATATCGGCGAACGCGATCGCGCCTAATACTTCCCCGTTTTTCATTACAACGTTAATTGTTTTTCCTTGTCGCGCCAGCGTGTCAATCTCTGATTTCATTTTATCGGTTAGTGTCGCGCCGCGCTCTTCCGCCAGCGACACACTGCCGACTAATATTTCCGCGCCATCTATGTCAGCCCTTACCCCTTTGCCGGGAATTCTCTGGAAATTTTTCACTTCCAGAATTTGCGCTTCCCGTTTTTTTGCTTCATTAACCACGGATTTAGCTAGGGGGTGCTCGGAATGGCTGTTCACCGAAGCGGCGTATTGCAGGACCATTGCTTCACTTCCTTGAGAGCCGGCGATAATTCGGTCGATTCCAAATTCTCCCTTAGTTAAAGTTCCGGTTTTATCAAATAAAACGATATCAATGTTCCGGGCCGCCTCCAGCGCCAAGCGTCGTTTGATCAGAAATCCATTCCTTGCCGCTTTGGTGGTGGAGATAGAAGCGACTAGGGGAATGGCGAGGCCGAGCGCGTGCGGGCAGGCGATTACCAGCACCGCCACCATGCGATTGATGGCAAAAGCCGGATCGGCAAAAGCTAGCCAGGTCGCCAGCGTTATTCCTCCGGTTACCACGGCGATGATAGTCAAATAATAAGCGGCCCGGTCGGAAAGCATCTGGAGCCGGGATTTGGAGCTTTGGGCTTCGGCAACCAGCCTCATTACTCCGGCCAGAAAAGTTTCATTTCCTATTTTGGTAACTGTGATCTGCAATGACCCGTCGCCATTAGTAGTTCCGGCAATAACTTCACTGCCGGGCTTTTTAGAGATGGGTTTGGATTCTCCTGTGGCGATGGACTCATTCACATCCGATAGCCCTTTTTTGATGATCCCGTCGGCCGGGATCCGGCCACCCGGTTTCACCAGCACCAAATCTCCCTTTTTAAGTTCCGAGAGGGGGATGATCACCGGCATTCCATTTCTGATCACCTCCGCTTGGTCGGGCAGTAATTTGGACAGCTCTTTCAACGCGCTTTGAGCGCCGGAAACCGCTCGCATCTCCAGCCAATGACCGAGCAGCATAATTGTGATCAAAGTGGCGAGTTCCCAAAAAAGGGACTCACCACCGCCCAGGAATGTTACTGCAACGCTGTAAATGTAGGCCACCGAGATCGCAAGCGCGATCAGTGTCATCATTCCGGGTAATCTTGCTCTTAATTCCCGGTAGGCGGAGGCGATGAATACCCATCCTCCATAAAAGAAAATTACCGATGCCAGCGTGAATGGCATATATGTTGAGCTGGGGAAAGAGGGAGCTTGATAATTGGCGAGTTTTTGCGCGATATCGGAATAGGCGATGATCGGAATGGACAATATCAAACTCACCCAAAACTTCATTTTGAAGATGTTGGACGAATGTCCCGCGTGTTTATCGTATTCTTTTGAGCCGTTAACCTTTCCCGACTTTTGTTTTACCGGAACCAGATTCATTCCGCATTCCGGGCAAAGCCCCGACTGCTTTTGGATTACTTCTGGATGCATCGGACAGGTATAAATTGTTTTCGCGTCGGATTTCATTTATTGATTTTTGTTGTCTATCCCGAATAAACGATGGAGCCAGCACCAGCCAAGGAAACTTTCGGCGAGCGCGATCCATCCTACGATCGCGACCAGCAGATTGGCCCAATCGGCGCCAAATTGCGGCGCGAGGGGACTAAGCCACCAGATTGCCAGCGCAAACCTTAAAATTCTATCCAGTTTACCTAAATTTTGTCTCATTTTTTTTTTAGAAGTTATTTATTTTTTTATTTTGACCTGTTAGTGACAATGGCCGTCATGGGAATGATCCGATTGATCTACGACCGGCTGGTTTTGATACTTTGCCTTGCAGCTTTCCGAGCAAAACTTTTTGCCGGACTCTTCGGGATAGGCCCTGTCTTTTTCTAGCACCATTTTACAGACGGGGCATTTTTGTTTGAAGAAATTGAACATAACTGTATTTTTTATAACGACCTTTTATTATTTTTCTTTTGATAGTTTGTATATCGCCAGAATTTCTTTTATGGCCTTGGTTTCTCTACCGGACTTTATCTGTTCGGTTACGTGTGTTGATAGGTGATTTTCCAAGATGAGGTCTTCGAGACTGGAAAGAGCCTTTTTGACAGCCAGGGATTGATGGATGACATCAACGCAGTATTTATTTTCTTCCACCATTTTTTCCAGTCCGCGTACTTGGCCGGCAATTAACCGCAAACGATGGATGGCGGACGCCTTGCCTTTTCGGGGGTGATTTTTCATTTAATTTTAGTATACCCCCTGGGGGTATACTGTGTCAACCCCGTCACCAGATCGAGTAGTACGCTTTCCCATCGTCTGAGATTAATTTTAAATATGCGTTCGCAAGATTAGATTTGCGAATTTTCAATATTGATCTTAGGAAAGCGGGCAGACGATGCACTACTCGGCTCGGTGCGGGGTCAACGGGGGAGTGTCCAGGCGAAGATTCTTTCGGCGACACCGCCGACTTCGGATATCTTCAGCTTGATAGACTTCGGTTTAGGGATAACGGGATTAAACGTAAGGATTCCCGCGCGATGATGCCCTCCCGGAGGGTCTCCTTCCCAGGCGATCGGTTCGTGCTCTTGCCCCGAATCATCCACTAAAACCGAAACCCTGCTTAAATCCTCGTTTATTTCTACCGAGTGAGTGTCCAGCGTTATTTCAAATTTCCATACGCCGGAAGCCGGCGCGTTTTGAGGCACGACGGAAATATTCACCGCTCCTTCGCTGTTTGTTTGCGGAGCAAGCCCGCTTTGAGGTGTTGGTGTTTTTTGGGAGACGGTGTTCGTGTCTAGACCTTCTCGCGGCCAAAAAATTCTGCCCGCGAAAAAAGCCGCGGCCATGATCCCGATTATCGCGATAACGAATTTTAAGGACCTCATTTTTGAGAGAGTTTAATTATACGATTTATGATGTAGCCGATGCCCAAGGCGTTCATGGCCAATCCTAACCAGAATATTTCCACTTGGTATTGGCCAATAAGCGCGATCACTCCGGAGGCGCCGATTATTGGCAGGATGTTCGCCAGATAATGGGCGCAGCAGGAGATCATCGCTATCGTTGAGGTTGTCCCGGACGTGGCGACGACCCCGGCGCTGATTTGTCGGCGTACGGCGTTTCTTAGGTAGCTATAGAGCCCAATCTGTGTCCCGAATCCCGCCGCGAGACTAGTGATGAAATACCAAAAACCGGCAAATTGATTGACCGCGAACGGCCAGCCGGAGATCAAGCTGACCGCGACAAAATATATTACCAGCAACACGATCGCTCCGATCAATCCCTTAATTATTGATTTGTAGATCATGCTAAATGCCACAACCGCCGCTGGGTTTTGGCGCGGCCGGAGCTGGAGTTGGGGCTGCAACAGCGCACCCTCCACCACTGCTTTTCGCTGGAGCGGGGATCTTGGAAACGATATTTCGGTAGCCCGATCCGCTAGAATAGGTCAGCCCCAGAATTTCTTTCGGATCAGCGTTCGCCCAGTCAACGCCTTGCATCGCCAGGTATTTGGCGATGTTGACGTAAGTATCGGGGAACCAATAGGTGTTTACCTGTAGGGCGATCTTGTACATTTCCTTCTCGCCTATGTTTTGTGATGCCATCAATTGAAGTAGCCCCAGCATTGCCATTCCATGATTGCAATCGGGGAAATAGGTGGAATTGTTGCAGCAGGGACGGTAAATATTTTTACTGACCTGTTCCACTAGTTTTTGTTGTTCCGGCGTTAGGACGATAAATGGATGGCGTGAAAAATGGTCCATTGGGTCGCCTTGCGCTATCGTCCAGCCGCCTGTTGAGGCAAACCGCCCGGCGCTTACGTATTTCGGATCGCTCATCGGGCCTTTTTCCAAGATAGGATTTTTATTACCCAATCCCAATGCCCACAGGAGATTCAGTAAAACACCCGAATTCTCGTGCGAAATTTTTATGTTACCGTTGCCGGCGCTTTCCAGAAGCCGCCTTTCCGCCAGCGGCAAGCCGCCACGTTCGTCGTAAACAGCCAGAAATTGCTCCTTGTCTATCACGCCAGCTTTTACTAATTGAGTTCCCAGATCGCCCCAGCGAATTGGCAACTCTATTCCTTGGGAGAATGCCTCTTCCGCGGATGCTAATTCGTCCGGCGTTGTTGGTTGCGCGGAATTTAATCCGGTTTTGTAAATCCAGCTTCCGGAAAGGATCAGCGTGGAGATTAGAATGCTGGCGGGAAGTAGATAGTCTTTTTTTATTCCGCTTTCTTTAGGATCTTCTTCCATTTAGCAGCACTTTTCCATTTTCTTTTCTAATTCCTCGACTTTTTTGTCGCCCGAGCCGTGGGTTCGTGACGCGGTAAATATCCAATAGACCATTGTCATGAACGCTGCTGAAATTAATAGCGTCACCCACCAGCCGGAGAGCAAACTATAAACCGACAGAAATCCGGCGGGGATGAATAGAATTTTCCAGAGCAAAGGTGAACGATCGGACAAAAGCCGTTTTTCTCCTTGGTAGGCAAGGCCGGCCACCGTTCCGCCCATCAGCATCGCCGGGATCAGCAGGTTGATGGGGTCAATGAAGAAATTTACCAATAGCATCCAGATCCAGGTTCCGCTGACTCCGGCGCAGATGGGGCATATTTTTACCCCCAACACTTTATTGGCGGTCAGCGTGATGCCGGCAATCGTCAAGATAGAAATTATCGCGATAGTAATGGTCATAGATTTAGAGAAGTAGAATTAGTATTCCCAGCGCGACCATTATGATTCCGCCGCCATATCTCATTACACCCCGTTCTTTTTGTTGCCACGCCTGCGCTTTCTCCAGCAAACTTTTATTACTCGCGATCATCAGCATGATCACCAACGGTAAAATAAAGATCAGGTTGTATAAAACTAAATAGCCGGAACCAAGCAGGTACGTTGACTGGTCGTGCAATAATCCGAGGATCATCAGGTACGGTCCGCCGGTGCAGGGGAATTCGCAAAGCCCAACCAACGCTCCCAGAAGGAAGGCTGTCGGCAAAGACCCCTTTTCCATCAGGCGCGCCATCCAGTGATGGGCGGCGTGGGGGATGCGGAGTTTGATCGGGAAGGACGGGAATAACTCGTTGATGATGTTGATCGCGCCCAAAGCGATCAACAGATAGGCCCCGACTTTCGCCATAAAATGCGGCGCGTTGAAGATGTGCAGGGTCTGCATTATTCCCAAACCGATCAGGATGTATACCAGGAAGATTCCGAGGATGTAGGCGCCGCCAATACGCAGTATCTTGGATCGTAACTGCCCGATACTTAACAGAAAGGCGATCGTCAGAAGCAGTATCGAGAAAGCGCAGGGGTTGATGCTGTCTATCAGCGCCGACACGCCGACGAGAGGTAATAGCCACTTTCCACCGTTACTGAAACTCCAAAGCCACTGGGACGCGGCCGGCATATAGCGCGCCAACAAGGCCAATCCAACCACGACGATTCCCAACGCGATAAAGAAAAAGAATTTCTTCAGTTCATTTTTCGGAGGCGGGGAATCTACATGGCAGGCCGGTATTTCATCCTTTTTATTTTGTTCTTCCATGTATTTAAGGAGTTACCGTTGCTTTGAAATTGATAATAACCGGTTCGCCGGCGGTATTTTCTACGGTGATTTGCCGCTCTATTATTCCTACTCCGGCCGGACCATGCGCATTCGGGTCAAAGGTGACTTTGACTTCCATCTCCTCGTTTGGCTGCATCATCATATCTATACTTCGCGATCCGCCATGCCCCGGCATTCCGAAAGTCCCATAATCCTTTCCCATTTTCGTCACGCTCGCGGAGGTACACATGCAGGACGTGTAAACTTTGCCGATGGTTATCGGTTCGGCGCCGACATTT
>CAYHBX010000006.1:0-22218 GCA_964355005.1 uncultured Candidatus Saccharibacteria bacterium
TATTGCCCGGATTTAAAGCCGTTTTTTTTCAAAAATTCCGCGTTCGCGTTGGCGATCGCCATTTTTTCTTTAAGGAATTCTTGGTATGTCGGAGATAGTTTACTAGTAACCGGTTTATCGGTGACCAGATTTTTTCGAAATCCTTTCCCGATAATTCCTCCCTGCTTTGCGTAAAAAGCGAAATGCGCCAATAGGGCCGAACTGACAAAAACGCGGACATTTTTGTCGCGGGATCGAGCGAAGGACCAGTCGGGGCTAATTTTGCTTAAGTCGCCGGTGAAAATTATTTCTTGTCCCGGGAACAGAGTTAATTTTCCGGTTATATCCGCAGGCTGGCCGAATACTTTATTGGTAAATTCTCGCAGTAGATCAAACCCTAAATACAATCCCGATCGGACCAGCGATTTCAGTTCTAAAGATTTTTCCGGCTTCCAATTTTGACGCAACGCTTGGAGCCTCGTCAAAAACCCATCGGATTCATCTTTGCGCCCGATAATTTTAGCGGTATTTTCTAGCGCGTATACAAATGACCGGGTATAGCGAAGCGCGTACTGCGCGTCGAAAGGATTCTTTTTTAAGATCATGATCAGGCGGATCATCCGTTCCGGCAGCCAGTCGGCGACATTGGCAAGATCGCGCAATCCCACGACCCTTTTACCTGGTTTTTGGGGCAGTTTTTTATTTCCGTAAAGCGGCCCGATCTTCAAGTCGTCCAGCCATAAAAGTTTCCGGAAAACATTTTCCGGCATTATCATTACTCCGCCGCGGGCAACTTTTCGGATGTTCGGCCCATTGGGATTTTCAAATTTCCCAGTTTTTTTATCTTTAAGGACTACAATCAAATCAATATCGCTGATGCCGGGAGCGCTGACCGAGCCATATTCGTAGATCCCTAAAACATCGGAATTTTTGGACAAACCGCTGATTATTTCTCGGCGAGCGGCGTCGTAGATTTTCATCGGGATCTTCCTCGGGTGATTGATAAAACGAGCTTCGGATTCCCGCATATCTTTTTTCCATTTGACCAACATTGTCAGCGCGTTCTGATAATAATTTTTACCCAAGATTTTTTCGGCTTGAGAAAAATTTTTCCTGGCGCGCTCAAGCTTTTTCAGGAAAGGATGTTTCACCAGATCGAAAGCAAATTTTTTGTAAACGTAAATTCCTTTGGCCTGAAGGTAAATGTTCGGCATTAAGAGTAGCATCGCTACGAACCACTTTAGCTGATATTCCGGCGATCCGGTTTTGTGGGTAATTTTCCCGGTACGCGCGATGTCTTTGAAAATTTGATAGTAGTGCTTAAAGTTTTCAACGTCTTCTCGGCCGGAGTCGCGAATGTGAAAAATTAAATTGTCCCGGCCGGATAAAACTTTTGAGTATCGAAAAACTTCCACCGGCAAAAACCTCTGGTTATAAAAGTCCAGGTTGCCCTCGTGGCAAAAAATAAACCCATGATGCTCCAACGGATCGGCTAGGCGAAGCAGATGCCGGGCTTTAGAAATTTTATATCGCAGACTCTCTAGCTTTTCAGCATCTTCACAAACTTTCTTTCGGACGACTACGAAAGTGTCTAGATCGCTGAATCCATCCGCCCAGTCCATAGTCGCAACACTCCCATGGATGACCAGCGAGACAACCTCTGATCTTAAATTTTTTTCAAAATATTCTTTTAATTTTGCCAATATGCCTGCGTATTTTGTGTCCGCATAAGTCTCAATTTCCAATTTTCTAATTTCTACCGTCTGCGGCGCGGTCAGCGTACTCGAAAGTTTCGGCCAAATTTTTTGATATTCGGACGATATTTTTCGGGCAAGCTCCGGATCGGGCTGGGAAGAATTTAAAAAGCGGTTTAGCGCGTAAAAAAGTTCATTTTGTCGCTCGAAAGGAGTGCTTGTCATACGTAGCTAGATTATGCATAATATGGGTGTTCTTTGACAAGTCAGGAAGTTAAAACTTCCCAAAAGGAGGCCAAATGAAATTTCTCATTTGCGGCTTGGGCTCAATCGGTCAACGGCATTTCAAAAACTTGAAATCCTTGGGTTGCGATCAAATCGCGGTTTACCGGACTTTTTTAGGTTCGGATAATCCTGCCGTGAATGCATTGTTATTGGAGTATGCGCCCCCGCAATTCAACGATCTTCAGGAGGCGCTGAAAACATGGAAGCCGGATGTGGTGTTGGTCACCAATCCTACTTCTTTGCACGTTCCCGTGGCGCTGGAAGCCGCGAAGGCCGGCTGTCATCTTTTGATCGAAAAACCCGTCTGGCACCGACTTGGTCCGGAGTTGGATGAGTTACTGGCGGTTGTTGACGCGAAAAAGCTTAAGGTGGCCGTTGCTTACCATTGGCGTTTTAATTGGTTCCTTCAGACACTGCGCGACTGGATGACGGAATTTAATGGCAGAGTCGGATTCAAGCCGATATCAGTCCGCGCTTCTGTCGGCGAACAGGTCGCTGATTGGCATTTCTGGGAAGATCATCGTGTTAGCTACGCTTGCCGGAAAGATCTGGGCGGCGGCGTGATTCTCACGCTTAGTCACGACCTGGATATGCTTTATTGGTTGTTCGGGAAGCCGGAAAAAGTTTTGGCGGTCGGCGGAAATCTGGTTCATAAAGATATTGATGTTGAAGATACTGCCGAGATCGTCATGCGCTTCAAGGGCGGCCCGGTGGCATATCTGCATATGGATTATTGGCAGCCCGAAAGGACGAGAGAGATGAAGATCCTTTGTGAGGGTCACCGGTTTGATTGGAGGCCGAATTACGTAGCGGGCTGGCTGTATGAAAACGATGGTCCGTTCCGCGAACATTGCGGCCCCGATCAATCAGAGGAAACTCGCAACAAGATGCATTTGGATATGCTTAAGCATTTCCTTGCTGCTATTGACGGCGGGCCGATGGACCCGCTTTGCGATCTTTGGCAGGCCGTTGATGTGCTGGATATGGCATTGGCGGCCAAAAACCAAATTTACGTTCCCAGAGGAGATCGGCAATGAATTCGAAAGCGCTAGACGGGAAAGTAGTCATTATGACCGGAGGTTCCGGACTGCTGGGAAAAGAATGGAAGCGCGCCCTAGAAGAAGCCGGGGCAAAAAAGGTTTATGTTTGGGACATTAAAGGCGACGATTCGGTGGATGTGACCAGCGAAGAGAGCGTCAAGGCGGCGTTGGCTGGCGTTATCGCCGAGAGTCATTTTGTTGATGTGCTGATCAACGCCGCCGCGCTGAATCCCGTTCCCGGCGATCCGAATTGCGCGAAGATGTTTTCCTCTCCCGAGGAATATCCGATCGATCTGTGGCGGAAAGAGCTGGAAGTCGGATTGACCGGCGCGATGATTTGCACCAAGTACGTCGCCAAAATCATGCGGGAGCAGGGTGGCGGCTCGATCATCAACATCGGTTCGCACTACGGATTGGTTGCTCCGGACAATCGCATTTATTCCGAAGGGCAGTTCAAGTCCATCGGATATGCAGTTTCCAAGGGCGCTCTGCCGCAGTTTACGCGAGTCTGGGGGACGCACCTTGCTCCACACAACGTCAGAGTTAATTGCTTGGTGTTGGGTGGCGTGCAAGCCGGCCAGTCCGAAGAGTTTGTTGAGAAATACAAACAACGTACCCCGCTTCGCAGAATGGCGAAGCCCGGAGAGTACGACGACGCTTTGGTTTTCCTGGCTTCCGAAGGTTCGGCCTTCATGACCGGACAATCTCTGGTTATGGACGGCGGCTGGACAGCAATTTAAAAATCCCCGGCTTTAGCCGGGATTTTTTAATTTCTAATTTGTCTAATGGGAATTTAGAAATTGGTGATTACTTAGACTAATTAGAATAATTAGTTATTAGAATGTTTTTTTTTATTAACCTTTCCAAGGTTAATAAATCCTTTGGTTCATCTAAGTCAATTGATTTCGCGGGATCGGTAATGACTCCGCAAATCGGACCGGCAAAAATTTTGCCGGTTTTTATATTTTCCACTCGAATCGCATCTACTAATCCATTTTGCCAATAAACCTGTGGTAATAATTGACGCGGGGCATCGGTCCCCATTTTTTTATAATATTTTGTCGGCAACAAAGGTTTTATTTTATTTTTCCCATCAAACTTCCACATTTTGAAGGGATTATGTGGCAGAGGAGAGGAGACGGTTTTTACCAAAGAGCATTTTTCTTTTAGAGCGACCGTGATTACCGCGTCGATATCTTTTCCGGAGCGCAATGGCGAAGTTGGGCGTAAATTAACTAAAATTTCCGGTTCCCAACCGCGATTTTTTTTAACCCAGGCCAGGGCGTGTCGCATGAACTCAATATCTTTTGATCGGTCCTGGGAAATTTTAGCCGGCCGCAAAAATGGAACGTCCGCGCCAAATTTTTTAGCAACAGCGGCAATTTTTGGATCATCGGTGGAAACGATGCAGGCATCCAATAGTTTGGCTTCTTGCGCCGCTTTAATTGAGTAATAAATTAGCGGTTTTCCAGCCACCATCGCGATATTTTTATGAGGAATGCTTTTAGAGCCGCCCCGAGCGGGGATGATCCCAATTACTTTGATTCTGGGGACAGTTTTCAATTCCATTTTTTTTTTCTTACCCTGCTAAGATAAAAGCATGAATAATTTAAAAATCCAAATTTATCTTCTCGCGGTGTTCGCTGTTTCAATTTTTTCCAGTTTCGCGATGGTCGATTCCGCAATGGCTCAAGTGTTGCCTGGTTGGACGGATGATGGAACCGTTGTTAGGTTGACTGACATCGGTGATCTGGTCGGCATCGGCACCACTTCACCAGGGAATAAAATCGAAGTTGTTGGGAGTGGCTTATTCAAAGGTGGTTTGTACGTTCAAGCAACTTCGACTATGTCATCTTTAATTGCCACCTCGACTTTAGAGGTGAGGAGCACTAATGGGAGCAGTTTGTTAGCGGTTCGTGATGGCAATGTTGTTATTCAGGGTAGCGATTTGGAAATTGGTACTGTAGACGTTTACGGCCGTACCCAAATTTGGAATAAAGGCGCAAATGCAGTTTTGCGACTAGGTGCCGATACTGCCGATGGTGATCCTGCTGATGTTGATTCAGAAGGAGTAGTTATCTATAAGCCATCAGCTGACCAGTTGGGGCGCATAAAAGCCGACCGTTTTGGATTGACTAGAGCATCTGATTCTAGTTTGTATTATTTCCGTGTGGATGGAAGCTCTTTGTTTTATCGCGCTAATCCTCCCGATGGTGATGTGCATTTTTATGTTGAGCGAGCCACGGGAAAATCCGGGTTTGGTACCAGCACTCCAGGAGAAAGGCTGGGTATAGAAGGAAACCTCTTAGTGGATGCTACTACTACGACGGGCGCTTTGGTCGCCACCACGAGCTCTATAAAGATTGGAGGAGTCCAGTATGAATTTCCGGGGAATGACGGAGATGTCAGCCAGGTTCTGATTTCTGATGGTAATGGTGTTTTGAGTTGGGCTACTCCTTCTGCGGGTGGGTTGGAAAAATTAGCCGATGTAACTTTGGGGAGCGCTTCTACTACTGTGATTGCGCAGGACTTTGCCGCTCGGCCGTATCTGAAAGTTGTATTACAGGCCACATACAACGAGACGCCTAGTGCTAATCCTAGATTGCAATTCAATAGCGACTCCGGGAACAATTATTCGGATCGTTTTAGTAATGATGGTGCAGCCGATTCAACGGAGACCAGTCAGACGGGAATTTTTACCGGCGACATTACTAGCGGAGAAGGTATTTTCACTTGTGAAATTATGAACAGATCTGACGTAGAAAAATCTGTTATTTGTCTCGAGCATCGAGGTGGTGGATCAGGATCTGCTCCCAAGAGAACAGAAGTTTATGGAACTTGGGCGAACACTGCAGCTCAGATTCATACAATCATCTTCAATAGTCAAAGCCCCGAGAAACATTTCGCAGCCGGGACCAGATTGATGGTTTTTGGTGCTCAATAGTCTTTAGTGCCAATCTTTGTGGACGTAAATTTTCCCATCCGGACATTTAAAGGCTTTCTTGCCGGAAGCCGAATCTTTTCCTGCAAAGGTGCATAATTGTTCTCCTATATAAATTTTTTCGTTCTGAAAATAATACCAAGAAGCCTCAGCGTTCTTAGCTTCAGCTTCTTGTCGGTTTTTGATGGTAGTAATAATCCAAACAATTCCTAGTACGATCACAATGCTAATAAGAGCTACCTTTTTAATATTTATCCTCATTGTATTGAAAATTATCTCATTTTGTGTCAAAATTTTCAACGATGAAGACCGTATTTCTTTTCCTAAAAAACGCCCTGTTTATAGCCGACTTATTGAAGACCAATTACATTAAGGAGCTCTCGAGTAAGTACCGAGTGGTAGTTTTTAGTAATTTCACCGATCCGGAAACGGACCGGCGATTAGAAGAATTAGGCGTGGAGCGGGTAGTTTGGAAGTTGCAGAATTCTCGGCTATTTATGATCACTAAATTTCTGCGTACTGCCTGCATGCATGAGTTTGATAAAGTATCCAGCCTCCAGTTTTACTACGGCAGCCCGGCTTTTCAAAATGACAGACGCGCTAAACTGCTGCGCCTGCTTTCCTGGCCGTTCGCGCCAATTTTGACGGTTGGTTTTTTTACCGCCGTTGAGAAATTTTTTCTGAAGCGATCAAAAATTTTTGACGAATATTGCCAAAAATACAATCCGGCCCTGATTATGACCGCTACTCCGGGCGTGCAAGTGTTTGATGCGGAAGCCATTTTGTATGGTAAGAAAAAAGGCATCCTGACTTTAGCGACCAACTTGAGCTGGGACAATTTAACGTCTTTCAAGTGTGTCCGCTCGCGCAAGCCGGATTATCTTTTCGTTTGGAATCAGGTTTTGAAAGAAGCGGCGGTGAAAATTCATAATTTTTCGCCCGAGAAAATTTTTATTACCGGCAGTATGCGCTTTGATCGGTATTTTGACGGATCGAATCCGCTCCCGTCTCGTGAAGAATTTTTGCGGACCAAGAACCTAAATCCCTCCTTCCCCACTATTCTATTTGCCTCCGGCGGTCGCGCTCCACATCAGCCGGAAGTATTGGCAAAAATTATTGCCGCCCGCGCCGAGAAGAAGATTCCTTATGTTAATTTGCTGGTTCGCCCGCACCCCTTTGACGACCCGGAGTTTTATCGCCCCCTGGCGGCAGAAAAAGATTTATGGATCGAACGGCTGAATGGACCAATAGCCAATCCTTTCGCCAATCTCAAAGCAACTTTGGCGCACACTGAAATTAATATTAATCACAAATCCACTATTTCTCTGGAGTCGTTCATTTTTGATAAGCCGGTGATCAACTTTATGGATCCGGTGGCGACTTTCCAGAACAAGCATTATTTTGACCAAAGCTCTTATTACTATCCTTTGATCAAGGAAGGTTCTATTTTCCTCGCCAACGATGACGCGGAATTAATCTCTGGGATCAACGAATATTTAAAGAATCCCAAAAAAGACAGTCCCGCCCGTCAGCGAGTCGCCGACAACTTTTTTGCTTTCCGGGATGGATTGTCATATAAAAGGAGCGTGGAGTTGTTATCAAAAATAATCTAATGGATTTTAAACAGGCAAAAATTTTAGCCTCGGATTTAATAAGCAGCCCAGATGCTTCGGTTGTTGATCACATTAATTTTGCGAAGAAGATCGCCGGACTGGAGTTGCCGGAATACGTCCGCAAACTAAAAGCGGCATTTTTAAGTAACTTTACCTTGCTGGGTTTGTCGGAGGTTTTTAAGGCACGCGCGTTGTTCCACAATATCGCCGCGGAAACTTATTTGGGGGAATACAATCAATACGCGCAGGAAATTTTAAATCCGGAGAGCGGGTTAAATAAATTCAAGCCGAAGATCATTTATTTTTTGATGGATTCCGCGGATATTGACTCAAAACAAATTAGCGAATTGACGGAAAAAGCCGAAGAAAGCGGGGCAAAGGTATTGCTAGTTTCCGACTTTGGCAATTTCAAAGAGCATTGGTATACCAAGTACAAGCAATTAGGCGATATGCGTCTTGCCTTAGATGCTTTCCCGGTTTTGGCGGATCAGTTGATGGCCAAGGCCGTCGCCGTCAGCGGCGCTACGAAAAAATGTTTAGTTCTGGATTTGGATAACACCTTATGGCGGGGAATTGTTGGCGAAGATGGTGCCGACAAAGTCGTTCCCAATAAAAAATTACAGGAACATATTTTGGGTTTGTACAAAGCTGGCGCGATTTTGGCGATTAACAGCAAGAATAATGAGGAAGATGCCTGGGAGGCGATCGAAAAGCACCCCGATATGGTGTTGCGCAAAAATCATTTCGCCGCTTGGCAGATCAACTGGAATGACAAAGCCAGTAATATCCGCGCGATCGCCGATGAATTGATGCTGGGCACAGATAGTTTTGTTTTTGTTGACGACGATCCGTTTCAGCAAAGTTTAGTTCGCGAATCCTGCCCGGAAGTTGCCGTGCTGCACCCCGATCAACTAGAGAAATATGTCGGTTTTTCGTCCGGCAAATTAACAGCAGAGGACAAACGGAGAGGCGAGATGTACGCCGAGGAGCGGACGCGCCGGAGCCTGCAGTCATCGTTGAAGAGCGTGGATGATTTTCTGAAGGAGTTGAAGTTGGAGGTAACGATCCGAGAGGTGAAAGCGGATAGCCCAATAATCCCGCGGCTTTCGCAGATGACGCAGAAGACCAATCAGTTCAATATGACAACCAAGCGATGGAGCGACGACGATATAAGGAATTTTTTGTCTAAAGATCATAGGATGTGGGCAGTCAGCGCGATAGACAGGTTTGGCGACTATGGAACTATCGGGTTGTTGAGTGTGAAAAAACTAGGTGACGCAACTTGGGATATTAATAATTTTTTAATGAGTTGTAGAATTTTGGGGCGAGGAATTGAAGATGCTCTATTGGCAAAGGTGAGCGAATTGGCCTTCGAGAACAAAGCCGCGGGCTTGTCTGGTTATTTTGAGGCCACCAAGAAAAACAAAGTTTTGTGTGAGAATTTTTATTCCAACAAAGGGTTCCGGTGTCTGGCGACGAATAGTAGCGGAGCCGGGTACTTTTACGATTTGAATAAACCATTTCCTTATCCGGCAAATATTAAAGTAAATTTCGCTTAATCGTAGTAAAATAAATTAATGAAAACCGTTGAAGAAGTTTTAGGAAAAGTTCTGGATATTGATCCGTCAAAGATCGCTGGCACGACCGGTCCCGGCAATACTGATGCCTGGGATTCTTTCAATGGTTTATTGTTGGTAACCGAGCTGGAGAAAAATTTTAACGTTAAATTTACTATTGAGGAGATAGTCGGGGTAAAAAACGTGGCGGATATTAAAAAAGTTTTGCGTGATCACAATGCTGAAATTAAATAAATTATCTTATGAAGACATCAAGGTTGGCGACGTTTTTTCTTTTGAAAAAATAGTGGACGTTGAATTGGTAAATAAATTTGCCGAAGTCAGCGGGGATTTCAGTCCTCTGCATGTTGACGCGGAATACGGGAAACAAACCCGGTTTGGCGGAAATATCGCCCACGGCGCTCTTTTGGGAAGTTTTTTTTCGGCCTTGGTAGGAATGCTTTGCCCCGGAGAAAAGGCTTTGTATTTATCGCAGACTCTGAATTTCAAAAAGCCACTAGTCGTTGGCGGCGAGGTATTAGTTTTTGGAAAAGTTATTTCTAAATCCGATGCCGCGAGAATGATCGAGATCGAAACTATCGCGAAGAATAAATCCGAAGAAGTGTTAGTGGATGGCGTTGCCCGGGTGTTGATTCGCGAATAAATTTATGAAATTTAATCCATTTAATTTAATTTCTAAAGCGCTGAAGAGGTGGATTCCGAAGAGTAAAACTCAAGAGCGGACAGATTTTTTGAAGAAGATAATTAATTTTGCCCATCATTGCGGGGTTGCCGGGGGAGGCGGCGACTATCTGGAGTTTGGAGTTTTCAAGGGGAGTAATTTTTCAGAGGTCTATCGGATCGCGAAAGCAAAGAAGCTTACCGACATGAGGTTTTTTGCTTTTGATTCATTTGAGGGACTACCGGAAGGTTCGGAAAAAGAATTCGGCCAGTTTGCTGAAGGGGAATATTCGGCTTCACTGGAGCGTTTCAATGCCAATCTGCAAAAAAGCGGTGTTGATTTAAAAGACGTCCAAGCGGTAAAGGGGTGGTTCAAAGATATGCTTAACGCGGAAACTAAGAAAAGGCTTGGTTTAAAATCGGCGGCAATTATCTGGATCGATTCTGACTTATATGAGTCCGCGGTGCCGGTTTTGGATTTCATCACCGATCTGGTAGTAGATGGCACGATCCTGGTTTTTGATGACTGGTTTTTCTTCAAGGGTAATCCCAACCGGGGAGAGCAGAGAGCTTTTAGAGAATGGCTCGCGAAGAATCCGCGAATCAAAGTTTCGGAATTTCACAAATACTTCTGGCACGGTAATTCCTTTATCGTTCACAAAGACTGATTTTGGTGGTATTGTAGGGGAACGTGTCCCTCACATAACAAAGAGTTTATGCGAGGGCATGTGTATTTATGGTAGTTAATTATAAGGTTATAAATAAATTTTGGCAGAGAGTTCTGGCTAATAACCTCTCTTTGTTATGTGTGGGATGAAGACTGTCCTTTTGGCCGTTCCCCATTGGATTTTTACCTCCGATCTTTTGCGTACCAATTACATAGAATACCTGTCCGAAAAGTATCGGGTGGTGGTTTTGAGTCCGTTATTTGACGCCGAAGAAGCAAAAAGACGTGGCTATTGGCAGCAAAACGTAATCTATCAAAAATGGGAGCTGGAGAACGCTGAGCTTTGGGACCGGATGAAATTTTTCCGTATCGCACTGGTTAATGAGTTTGACTACCTATCCTCGATCAGGCACTTTTACAAACGGCCAAATTATAAAAATAGCTGGAAGCGTCGATTGGCGCGCGTTATCGGCCTGCCCTTGAAGCATTTTTTGACCGCTGACTTCTTCACGCGTCGGGAAGCGAAAAAAGTGAAACCATCTCCGGCATTTGATGCCCTGATCCGAAATCACAGTATTGAATTAGTGGTCACCGCGACCCCCGGGCTTTCTCCTTTCGAGGCGGAGGTCGTTCATTTGGCAAAGCGCGCCGGCCTGCCGAGCGTCGCCGCAAATTTCACTTGGGACAATCTGACTATGAACTCTAAACACATCCGCAAGACTGATTATTTGATTGCCTGGAATGAAGTGATGAAAAAAGAAGCAATTGATATTCACGATTATTCACCGGAAAAAGTTTTTGTTTCCGGTACGCCTCGTTTTGATCCTTATTTCGCTTGCCAATGTGGCCAGCACAATGCTAACGATTTTGTAAAATATGCGAATAATGCGAACCGTTCGTATGATTCGCATAGAGCTTCTGACCCTTCGCATTATCCTTGCGAGCCAGACCGAATGAAATTTCTAAGATCTAAGGGATTAAATCCGGACTACAAAACTATTTTTCACACTACCGTGACCAAGGCGTATCCTTTTCAGAAGAAATATATCAACGATCTGATAAAATTGCGGGATTCCAAAAAGATCCCCTACATTAATTTGCTGATCCGGGTTCATCCGCTGGATCTTATGGAGAATTATTCCGAATTTAAAAATATTCCCGACTTTTGCATTGAAAAATCCGGCCAAGAAATAGAGATGAGCTATGACGACCTTTTGAATCTTAAATATTCTTTGAAATATACAGATTTGAACATAAATTATGCCTCCACGATTACAATTGAGGCCTGCATTTTTGATAAGCCAGTTATTAATATCGGCTACTTGGATCGCTTCGCGCTGGCTTACGAGTTTGATCACTACCGGCCTATCTATGAGAGTGGCGCAATCAAACTGGCCAAAACCGACGACGATCTTCCGCGACTGATAAATTTATATCTGGAAAATCCCGACCGGGATCACGATCAGCGACTGGCGATAGTCGATAAATATGTGCAATTTACAGATGGTTTATCATATAAGCGTAGCGTTGACGCGCTCAGCGCAACGTTTAAACATTAAATAATTAAAAGAATGTTTAATCCCGAAAAAGATCGCCACATAATAGTTAACTATCACTATGTTCAGGACCCTGATCCGAAGTTTTCCGGGATAGTTCCCTGTCTGATAAAAGAATTTGACCGGCAGATCGAGTTTCTTTCGAGGAATTACCGTATCGTTCTGATTCCGGAAGTCTGGAAGGCCGCGGAATCTAATTCTGATGAAAGGGTTTGCGCCATAACTTTTGATGACGGCCTTAAAGATAATTATCAAAACGCATTGCCGATCTTAAAAAAATACAGCGCCCCCGCCACCGAATTCGTAATCACCTCTACCTTTGAGGGGCGTTTGCCCGCGGCGCATAAGGTGCAGGTTATTCTTTCTCATCGTCCGATTGGTGAGCTGGTTGATTTCTTTAACGATTTTATCAAGGAATTTTATCCTGACCTGAAGGATCAGTATTGGATCCCGCATGACCGGCGCATCACTACGCGGCGTCTTCATGAAAGTACGCCCGTCGCCAATCTTAAAGAAACGATCATCGCTTTGCCGGAGGATATCCGGGGCAGGTTTCTGCGGCACGCTTTCAAAATATTTAAACTGGATGAGGAGAATATCGGCGAATACCTATTTATGAATAAAAAAGAATTGGCGGAAATGGCGGCCGCGGGCATCGAGCTGGGTTCGCACTCGCATAATCATTACACAATGACCGGCGACAACGAGGAGGCGCTAAGGAAGGACGTCCAGCTTTCTAGGGAGATCATTAAGGAGACCTCCGGATCTTATCCGAGAGTTTTTTCATATCCTCATGGCCGGGCAAGCGACGTCGCCGTTAGAGTTGTTAGGGAGGCCGGATTTATCAGCGGCGTCGGTATTGACCGCGGTTCGTTGGCCGTCGGACAGGATCCGCTCCTGTTGCCTCGCTATGATACGATGGATATTAGAGATTATTTAAATGGTCAACATTCGTAAATTGCTAGTCAGGGAAAATATATGGGTCTTGGCGCTAGTTTTGGGGGCTGTGTTGGTGGGTATTTTGTACGTGGCTCCGTCTGTTCTGGTAGCCAAAAAACTTCAAACGGCTGGCCAACCGTTTGTTTTGCTACAACTGGATAATCACGGAGATGAGGTGGAGGGGTATGTTGCCAGGGCGCGGCAGATCTATAATGGCCAATTTCCCCCGGAGCCGGCTATTTTCCCCTGGCTCACTACTTCTATCCTCGCCGCTTCCATGGTCTTATTTTCGGGAAACGTCGGTTCGGCATATCTCGCGATCGTGTTTGTTTTTTCCGCGCTGATCTTCGTATCTTTTTTTCTGACCGCCAGATTTTTTTTGAAGAACGATTATTGGGCTATGCTTCTGGCCTTTGCCGGAAGTCTTACTCCGATGGCCACGCACCTTCCTTATGCTTTCAGCAGTCTGGCCAATTTTTCCAATATAGTTATCAAGAATTTTTATCCGGCGGTATCTACGCCTCTGGTCAGGTTATTCCTCGCGCGCGTTGATAATCCCTTGCTCACCCTGCCCTTTTACCTGTTAGCGATCTGTCTTTTGTTCTGGTTTTGGAAAAATCCTAACTGGAAAAGCGCGATCTTGTCGGCGGTCAGCGTTGGTATTTTGTCCCAGATCTATTTCCACTACTGGGCGTTTTTAGTGGTGGTCTCCGTATTGCTGGGAGTGTACGCGTTGTGGCGTGTTCGTTCGGATGCCGGGCGTTTCAAGATGTTTCTGGTCTTTTTTGCTGTTTTGGCCGTTGTTTCTTTACCGTATTTTATTAATTACCTGAATCTAAAAATTTCGGCCTCTCCGGACTTTTTTCAACGTTTTGAAATGGAGCACGGGCGGAATTTCCGTTTTTCCCGGATGTTTGACTATGGATTCTATGCCGTGCTGGCGCTGTTGATTGGTTTGTATCTGCGTAAGGTGAATAGGGATTTGGCAATATTTTTCGTAGCGTTTGTCGCGGCGATGTTTATAGTCTGGAACTTGCAGTTAATCACCGGATTTCAACCGGAGCTGAAGTGGGACAAACCAATTAGTCCGGCTATTTTCCTGATCCTATCCGTTGCGGCGTATTATTTTTGCCGGAGATTTGAGGCGAAACGGGTGGCGGTCGTATTACTGATTCTGATGTCACTGTTGGTTGTGAAAAAGTTTGTTAACGCGGCTATCTTTTTAGATCCACCGTCGCAGTTCTTGAATGAGCATACTTTTGACGCTGATTTAGTTTCCGCTTGGCAGTGGATGAACAGTAATTTGCCCAAAGGTGCGGTAGTGGCTTCGCCGTTCTTTGCCGACTCGTATTATTTTGCCGTGTATACATCGGCGGAACCGCTGATGCGTCCGGGGTTGAGTACGTCGATCAGCAATCAGCTTTTAGAAGAGCGTTTTTTGGCCAGCAATAAGTTATTCGGGGTATCAAGAGCGATAGTCGAAAAACGTTTGAGAAAAACCCTTTCCGGAGATGGCGCCCCCGACCGTCTTTATTACGGCTTCTATAAGGATCAATCTTTTGATGTCGGATATCGCAATGATTTTGATGATAGTTTACGTGACTGGAGCATCCCGGAAGAAAAGATCCGCGAATTACTCCGGCGTTATGATGAAATATCAGCCGATCCGACGACAAGCGAAGCAGATTATTTGTACTACGGACCGGACAAGCAGGGGATCGCTTCAGTTGATTTTTCAGATGATAAAAATTTAGAATTGGTTTATGGAAACGCTAGCGTGAAGATCTACAAAGTATCAACCAATCAACCAAGTAACCAATCAACCAAGTAATCAATCAACCAAGTAACCAATTAACCCAAATTCATGCCTTTATTGTCCATTTCCATTCCCTGCTACAACGAAGAAGGCCGATTGCCGGAGAAGCTACGGCCTTATTTGGATTGGCTTGATAAAAATTTACCCGATTATGAAATTGTTTTGGTAAATGACGGCAGTACTGACGGCACACTGAAGATGATGGAGGGGTTGGTTTCCGGAAATTCCAAAATAAAGATCGTGAACCTTCCGGAGAATCACGGGCGGGGATTTGGTATGAAGACCGGCGTCTTGGCATCTTCCGGACAATTCATTTTGGAAACCGACGCTGATTTGCCGGTTGGCCCGGATCATATTCCGGTGTTCTTGGACTTTTTGAAGAGCCACCCCGACATTTCTTTCGTCATCGGTTCGCGGGAGCATCAGCAGTCTGGATTTGTGCTGAAGCAAACTTGGATGAGGGTCTTCGCGGGGAAGGTGTTCCATCGGCTGTTTATGTGGTTCTTCGGCAGCCAGTTCAAAGACGTGATGTGCGGGTTTAAATTGTTCCGTCATGATGCCGCCAAAGATATTTTCCGATATGTTTACGATGAGAAATTTTTGGCGGCGGGAGAAATAATTTATGTCGCCAATAAATTCGGATACAAAGTAGCCGAACTCCCCGTCGTCTGGGAGGACGACCGGCGTTCCAAGGTAAAGATTGCCCGCGATACTTTTCGTACCCTCAAGGGAATGCTTGAACTCTGGATCCGCAACTTAAAAGGAAGGTATAAAAGATAGGGGGGGTGTCGCGAAAATTTCTCAAGAAAACACCATCGATTTTCCCCGGCTAAAAATCGTGCTTCGCTCTCGGCTCCGCTCATCCGGCCTGCGGCCGGATACCGGGCCCGCTCCGCCTCCGAGATGCTTCTCTCAAAACTTCCGCGACCGTCAATTCCCTATCCAGCACAAAGGCTTGACAGCATAGGCTTAACTATGCTATACTCCCCATAGTTCAAAAACTCATTTTACCATGCGGTAAAAGAGCGAAAAACAACCCCATTCAAGGAGGTCTGCCGTGAGCGTAAAAAAGCAGTCCGAGGAAAAAATCGACAAAAGCCAGGATCTCACAAAGGCCTGCAAGGAAGCGGAGGACGAAGTGGCCAAGATTGGGGAGCTTGAAAGCCGGCTGATCGAAGCCAAGCAGGCGCACAAAAGCGATTTGGAGAAGTTGCGTTCGGAAGTCGGTGAGACGATCACCGGACTGCAGAGGTTTTGTGACCAGATTGATCAGGCAATCGCCCGAATCGGCGAGGTCAGTAAGAGCAAGATCATCACTCCGGCGCCCTTCAAGTTCGACAAGACGAAGGAAGGCTGGAAGCTCATTGAGCGCGGCCCCGTCCGCCGCATCACCGACGTCTCCAAGTTGAAGCCCGAGCCCTTCCTCAAGAAGGGTGAGGACCATGTCAACGGAGAAGTAATGAGGGATCGAGCCAAGGAAAAGGGATGTGATTTCGGTCAGGGGGATCTGGAGTATGTCCTGGAGCATCAGGATCAGATCCCGAAGAAGCTCCGCAGTTTTTACTTGGTGTTCCCCGGGACGATCTGGCGGGGTTCGGATGGCAGTCACCGCGTCCTGGTTCTTTACTGGGACGGCGGCCGGTGGTGCCTGGGCTGGGGCTGGCTCTGGTGCGACTGGGATTCCCGCTATTGTCTCCTGTCCGCTCGCAAGTTCTAGGCCCTTGGGCACTTGGTTGTCCCTACGAAGCTAGCTTCGTAGGGACATTTTAATTTCCCTAAAATTTATATACAATAGTTATCGAGCGAGACAGCCCATCGCCAAGGTGGTGGGCGGCTGTTCAAATTTAATGGACTTGGTGCGAGGATCTATCGTGTTTTGACACGGAATTCGATTCAACCCGATATTTTCTATTTTTCTATATTTTCTATATCTTCTATTTTCATCTCCTCCACTATAAACGCCTTGGCGTTTATAGTGGAGGACCCAAACAACAATCACAAAGGCTTAAATTTTGGAAAAGCGCAAAGTAAAATGCTTTTTAAGCTTTGGTTCACAAGGAATATCCGAAGTTGTGAAGTGGAAGACATATTTATTTAAATCCAAATTAAAAACTGCGCAAAGAAATTCCATTTCCGGTAGACAATCATAAGGAGAAACCCAAACGCTTTTCTGTAGTTGATAAAGTCCTAAGTCTTTTAATTTATTTCTGAAAGCGTCCCGCGCTATTTTTAAATGATTAGGAATGTCGTAGATAATTACCCTCCATTTTTTATCCCATTGATTGGGTTTTTTTAGTTGTAGCTCTTCCAATTTATATTTTCTAACCGTTATATATCCTTGTTGAGTGAGCTCCACCTTGATGTTGCCATCAGGCAGTTCTTTAATCGAAATTACTTTTTTCTTGGCCAACTCCCTTAGTCTTGCCGTGCGTCTCCAAGCGGTCTTGCGATTTTTGTCTTTAAAATAATCCCTTAGAAAATTTGTAAGAAAAAATGGCGATCCAGCAGCGACAATGAAACACCCGGTTATCGCCAGCCCTAGTAAGATCTGCTTTGTCAGATTAGAGCCTTTTGAAAATCCTCTTGGCATAATCGCTACACTAACATGACAGTGTAATTAAATCATCTCTAATATAAATGCCATAGCGTTTATAGCGGAGTTTGTTGTCTTGGCCGGTCGGGCCGGCCAAGGCAGGCAGGAAAGAACGGAGCGGGTTGAGGGGAGAGGAAATGGTCAAGAGAGAGGCTTGGCTTGAGATGATTTTTGTTATTTAATACCTTATATGACCGCAAAAGAAGCTAAAAAAGAAATAATGCGTTTGTATGGCGGCAAGGGGTGGTCGAGTATTTTTACTCGCATTCGGCTTTTTATTACCGCGCCGTTTGATGCTCTGATGAAGCATATTCCCTCGGAGGGTTTCATTGTGGATCTCGGTTGCGGATACGGAATTTTTGCTAACTTGCTTGGCCTAACATCCGAAAAAAGAAAAATTTTGGGTGTAGACCTGGATGAATATAAAGTCTCTCGCGCGCCAAAAGGAATTGCCAACGTTGAATTTCGGAATGCCGATATTACTAAAATAGAAATCCCCCCGGCCGATTGTATTTTACTTATCCACGTCCTACACCACCTGGATTCTTATGAGCAACAAAAGCCGTTGATTGAGGCTTGTCTCGCCAAGCTAAGATCTGGAGGCAAATTGATAATCGCCGAAATTGACCGCTGGCCATGGTGGAAATTTCTGCTGACACAATTGGCGGATCATCTACTTTATCCCGGCGACAAAATATATTATCGTTTCCCGGAGAGCATGAAGGAATTACTTGGTCATCTTCCGGTAAAGGTGGAAACCGAAGTAATGCATCGGCGCACCCCCTTTTCTCACACCACCTATATCTGTACTAAGGACTAAGCACTACGGACTATCACCATGTTTATAAACAATCTCACCTACAAAATAATTTATATCGGGAAGATGTTGCGTTCCCGGAAATTATTCCAGGCGCTTGAACAACATGCTTCAGGAGAAGTTTTGGACATTGGCGGGTGGGATTTTTTTCTGCACGCGACAAAAGATCCGAAGATAAAGTTTTCCAATTGGACTAATTTAGAGAGGGATGCCGCGCATGTTCCGGATATTAAAGATCCGCGTTACAAATTACTGATAGCGGACGGTTGCGACACTAAATTGCCGGCAGGGTCTTTTGATACCATTTTGAACATGCAGGTGGTGGAGCATGTTTTTGAGCCAATCAAGATGGTTGAGGAGATTGGCCGGCTTTTAAAAAAAGACGGCAAGGCAATTTTTCTTATTCCTCAAACATCTGTTTTGCATCACGCCCCCGAGCACTATTATAACTTCACCCGCTATTGGATATATAAGGCTTTGGACAGAGCCGGCCTTAAATTGGTCAAATTAGACCCAATCGGGGGCCGTTGGACTACCTTTGCTTCGCATCTAGTGCATTTTTTCTTCCAAGCTTTTCGAGCGCCCGGTTATTCAATGCCGGAAAATAAGAGAAATTTGTTGTTCTATTTGCTGTTCCCTCTGATGGCGGTTTACGCGCTGGTCAGCATTCCCATTTGCTTGATCTTCGGGCTGGGGGATTTGAACGAAGATCCGAATAATTATGTTGTTATTGCTACTAAATAGAATTAAGTCGTTAGTTCCGACGCTATCGGTCGGAGAGCCGACCTTGCGTCGGCTTCGTAAGTCGTTATTTATTTTTTTGAGCGCTGTCCTGACCGGTCTGCTTTTCGCCGGTCCATTATTTTTTATCCAAAAAGCAGTCGAAAGAGAAGGCTTGACCTTTCTGGCTTCGCAGTACACCACCGAAGCTAATGAGTTGGAGATGGATCTGCCGCGAGCGCGGGAAGTGTTTGATGGCCACTTAATGCCGAATGAACTTTTTGTTGACCAAGCCGGGCCTACACCGCTAAACCCCGCGCCGATTTGGTTGTTGAGTATTCCGATGTTTCTGACCGGTGGTGATATTAATAACGCTTATTTACTCAATCAGTTTCTTTTCGGGGCGATGATGTTTTTGGTGTTTTATTTCTTGGGGCTGATGCTGGCCCGGAAATTTTGGTGGGCTTATTTTATGGGATTCCTAGGTGCGCTTACTCCGTTGGCCCGCTACCTACCCCGCGGCGTTTCTAGTTTGGACAATTTCTTAAATTTAGTAGTTAAAAATTTTATCCCGTTTGTAAATTCACCACTGGAGTCATTGTTTCTGCACAAAGTTGTAGATCCGATCATTACTTTTATTTTTTACATTCCGGCCATTGCATTTTTAATTTGGTTCTGGCGGATCCCGAATAAAAAAACCGCCACTTTATCCGCCGTATCAATAGGTTTGTTGTTTTATGTCTACTGGCATTATTGGGTCTATCTTTTGGCGGTAATTATTTTATTAGCTATCTATGCCTTTTGGCGGAGAAGTTGGGACTTGGTTCGCTGGCAATCGATGCTTCGGCTGCTGCTAATTTTGGCGATAGTCGCTCTGCCGTATTTTATAAATTATTTTATCTTTAATAGTTCCGATTTCGCCAAAGAGATCGTGGAGCGCTATGGAGTGATCGAACCCGGCCGTTGGCTGCAGACGTATCGGGTTATTCCGGATTATATTTTTTACCTCATTTCTTCGGCGTTGGTTTATCTGGTGTTTTGGCGCGGCAAAATCGTTGATGCCGGTCATCGCACGTCGGCAATTCTATTTTGGGCCTTTAATCTGGCGGCTTTTGGAGTTTGGAATATGCAGCTGGTTACCGGCTTCAACTTGACCGCGAATCATTGGTGGCTTGCTTATGCTCCGATCGGATTATTGATCCTTTTTTCTTTGGTTTACGTATTGGCGGAGCGCCGGATAAAAAATAAAAAAATTATTACCGCGATTTTAATAACCTTAGCGGTTCTACTGATAATTAAAAAGATCGTCAACGTGTTTATTTTCGTGTCACCCTCCGAGATGGTAGTCCAAAAGTATTCTTTTAATCCGGCGATTGCGTTGGCCTGGAAAGAGATCAATAAATTGCCCGGCGAGCCGAAAATTATCTCTCCGGTTTTTATGGACTCGGTTTATCTGACGATCTATACTTCCGCTCGGCCCTATCTGCCTTTCTACACCAATACTTTGGTTTCCGATCGGGAACTGGAGGATCGGTTTTTAAAATCGCAAAAACTTTTCGGTATTTCCCGGGAGAATTTGGAAAAGCAACTGCGATGGCGTTCGGTGCCTCCGGGGTGCGAGGCGGTGGCCGACCATTTCTTGGTTAGTGATTTGATTTGCGACAATCATACCCGATTCAGTTTTGAAAACGGCCGTTTTCTATACGGCTTTAAGTATTTACCGGAAAAATACAATACGGTCGGAAAAATAAAGCCGCGCTGGGATATTCCGGAAGATAAAATTCAGGAGCTGTTGAAACGCTATGATACTTTGCGGGTTTCTTGGAGGGACGTTGGCGTCGATTATGTTTACCTAAGCCCAATGGGAAAGAATTTGTCCGGAAAGAGCTTGCAATACGAAAAAGAGCTGGAATTGCTGTACAAAAATGACGGAGCGGAGGTGTACCGCATTAGAAATTAGCAAATTAGGACTTAGAAAGTAATTTTCTAAGGTATTTTCTGAATTCTTCCTTGAATTCCGGATGCTGGAGTCCGTAATAAGCTTGTGCTTGCAAAAGTCCCAATTTAGATCCGGTATCAAAATATTCGCCCTCGAACAGCCAGCCGTAAAGTTGACCGCCTTCTTTTATATATAACCGCAGGACTTCCGCGATCGGCAATTCCCGTTTTTCCGCAAGCGCGTTCTGGGCCTTTTTGATCAGCGGGAAAATATCCGCGGTCAAAACATATCTTCCCATGGAAGCAATATCCGACGGCGCTTCCCCGCGTTTTGGTTTTTCTACGACATCCAGTATTTTGTATAGCCCCTTTTCAACCATTTCCGGCTTTACCACTCCATATCTTTCTAAAACTTCCACCGGCATCTTTTGAAGGACCATCACCGGAGTTTTGGTTTTTTTATAAGCTTCAATGAATTTTTTGGCGGCATTCTCCGGGCCGGCTAGCAGATCGTCTCCGAAGTAAACCAGGAAAGGTTCGTCATTCAAAAAATTTTCTGCCGCCAACACCGCGTCCGCGCTACCTTTTGGTTCTTGCTGAATAGCGAAATCAAATTTCACGCCAAGTTTTACCCACTCCGAGTCCGGCGCGAGCGAGTCAATGTAAGTTTGAAACTGATGCTGTCCCTCGGAGATCACGAAAATGATCTGGCGGATTCCGGCGGCGACCAGTTCATCTATCAGATAATGGATGATCGGTTTGTCGGCTACGCCCACCATTCCTTTTGGTTGGTGAAAAGTAAGTGGTCGCAGGCGCATACCTCGTCCCGCGACCGGCAATACTGCTTTGGTGATATCGGAGTTCATGAATTAAGAATAACGAATTATGAATAATGTAGATAGCAACAAAAAAACCGCGCTGGGTAGCGCGGTTTAAGATTTTTGGTTCTTATTGCCATTCTCCGTTATAAACGCTATGGCGTTTATAACGGAGGCAAAGGAATTTATTTGGTCGCGACAATTGCGATGCCCGTCAGGACTACTACAACGCCGACTATCTTTCTCGTGCCCAGCGGTTCGCCGTAAAGCCAGAAGCCGCCGATTACCGATACTAAGACGCAGACAGCCGGGACGATTGCCCCAAAGCGGGAGATTTCCTCGGTTTTATCAACTACTAATCTGGAATTGATGCTGTGTCCGATGCCGTTAATAACGCCGGCGGCTATTCCCATCAGGACGCCGAATGACAAGAGCATTTTCCAGTTTAGATCCTTGGCGGCCATCGGAAATAAAACCAGCATTGTGCAAAAGTTTAGAACAAAGGCGGCGACGAAGGGATTGGTAATGCCGCTATAACGCATCAGGAACTGCCAACTGCTGAAGA
>CAYHBX010000007.1:0-21699 GCA_964355005.1 uncultured Candidatus Saccharibacteria bacterium
AAATCGGCAACGACCGCGATGTCAGTCTTAGAAAACGCTCGAATATCCATTAACGATTTCGCAGCGAAAGACTCTTGCCTTCCTTCTTCCTCTTTTTCCTTAAAGCTACTTTCCTTTTCTTATTCATTGGTAATTCTATTTGAACACTATCTGGTTATAACATCAAGTTCTTTTTGAGTTAGCGGACGGTTCTCACCCGGCTTCAGTTTGCCTAGATTTACCGGCCCGACCCGCAACCGCTTCAATCCGGTTACCGTGTATCCCAGTTCTCCGAGCATGACGCGTAACTGATGTTTTTTGCCTTCGTGTAGCACGATCCGTAAAGAATGTTTATCTAGAATTTCTGCCTCTACCGGCAACAACCTGCCAAAAGTCTCCGTCTGCATTCCCTTTTGCATGATCGCCACTAAATTGTTCCGCAATGGCTCCCGTACATGAACTACGTATTCCTTTTCTACATTTACATCCGCGCCGAGGATCTTAGCCGTTAGCCGGCGATCATTGGTCAGGATCAGCAATCCCTCGGAATCCTTGTCCAACCGGCCTATCGGAAAAATCTTTTTTGCTTGCCATTGAGTAATCACGCTTTCCTCGCCGGCCAATGATTGAGTAGCCAGGCCGCGAGGCTTGCAGTAGGCGAGATATACATATTGCTTGGCTTGGGATTGCCGCAGCTCCACCCTATCTCGCTCAGTGATCATCATTCCGGTTTTAGCCGGTTGACCATTAACCAAAACCTGACCGGCGGCGATCAGTTCGTCGGCCTCCCGCCGGGAGGCCAGCCCTTTGTCCCGGATGTATTTGTTTATTATGATCGGGTACTCCATTATCATAAACCTACAACGAACTACTAACAACTTACAACTAACGATGCTGATTTCCATTCGCAATATTACCTCTTTTATTCGCATTATTAGCGATTACTCCAACAAAAAACCCGCGCCAAGCGCGGGAAAAGCACTATCCCAGAATGCCGATTTTCTTCAACATATACCACCAAACCGGCTCAAGACCGGGATTCATCATCCAGCCGATGTCCGTATCAGCTCCAGTCGGATCATTACCGAAGATCGCCTTTGTCAGTCGTCCGACCTGCTCACAAGGGATCTCGTATTTTTCTGAAAGCATCTGTGTCCGGAAAGCCAGGTCTTGCAATGAAGTCGGAGAAAGCCAACGGAAATTTTTCGCGTCGCTTCCCGCCCTCACTTCACCAGCCCAGCTGACGGCAGAATAAACTCCCCAAAGAAGATGCGACCCGCCTTCTCTCTTACAGGGATTATCAATCTTTTCCTGAAAGACCAGAACATTCTTTGCCTCCGGAACAATAACGCCGACCTCTTCTGCTGTTTCCCGAAGTGCCGCTTCCACAAAACTTCTATCACCATCCACGTGTCCTGCCGGCAAAGCAACGGCCTGCGGATAATTGTGCCGATCAATCACCAAAATCCGGTCAGAGGCGTCACGAATAATCTGACCAACGCTGGTATGATCACACTTTTTGGGCATAAACCACCCTAAATTGAACTCGTTAAAAAATAACAAATACCAGCCAAAAAGTCAAAACTCCGGTAACGGCTAATTCTAAAAGTGGAGTAAGGCCAACGCCTAAAAATAGCGGCATTTTCGGTCCGTATTCCCAGCGTCCGGCCTGAACGGAAATTTTTTCATCAATAAAAGCGAAGCTAAGCGCGATAACCGCGAATAATGCTACCTGCGTCCAGTTGTCTAGGGGGTTAGAATTACGGAAAATTAAAAAAGTAATTAAATAAAATATGGAGATCCAAATTCCATCTTTCGCCGACATCTTCAGTAAAAGCTTGGTCAAAGTAGAAAATTTCATCCCCCAGCAAGTTTTATAAAGCTGACAATGAGAAAATTCCCAGACCACATTCAGGAAGAAAGCCACCGCAAAAATTTTTAAGAGAATAATTAACATCTCTGGTTGATTATAACAAAAAACCGCCTAAATGAGCGGTTTTTAAATTAAGACCAATAATTCGGACCGATTGCTAGGTTATTGGCAAGGCAATAGCCGATGGTATTACCCAAAACTCCGTGCGCGATGCCAAGCATAAAGATGTTGCGGCAGTTGAGAAAAATGTAGGCGGTTGCCGCGCCGGCGATCGGCGTTACGATCATCAGCGTCGGGTTGGGAATGTGAGCGAAAAAAAACAGAATTCCGGAAATCAGAGCCGTCCATCCGGCCGCGCGCTTATCGCACAAGCCGGGGTTCAAGTCTCCGGCAAAAATTGAGTAAATCCTATTAGTCGCGACGGCATGCAGGGCGAATTGCTGCAGTACTCCCCAAACAATGTAGCCGGGGATACCAAGAATGACTCTGCTCCAGAATTTTCTCATGAGCCAAAATTCCGGTTTGAAAAAATATCCGGCGATCAGGATCAGCGCAAGGCCCAACACCGTCAAACACGCCAACCGAAAAGCCCAGCTAAAATCCAGGAATTCCACGTACCAACCGCGCCGAAAGCTCCTCCTCCACCGTCCGATACCCAATTCCTGAGTGTAATCTCCGATCTTTTCAGCAATTAGCGCGTTTCTTGTCGCGGGTTCGAGATCATTCGGAATAGCTTTTTTAGTAATGTAAATCCGCGTCGCGAAACTTACCAAGATCACCGCTGTCAGCATTGTGACCGTCGCAACGAAAGGAAGGGGGCGTTCCTGAAAAAACCAGATCGCCGTCATCGTCAGCGCGGTAACAGCCGTCACCTCCGCGATAGCCCAGAATTTTGCCTTTGTCATTAGTTTCCTCCTCTCGCGAAAGAAAACCACCAGATAAAACTGATAGCCGCGTTCAAGATTCCGGAAACAGCGAGTGACTTGGTCTTGTTATAGACCACGCCACAACCGATTCCAAGCATTACCGAGTTAACTACGGCATGCCAGTTGGGAAAAGCCCAAGTAGCCGGATTATTCAACGCCGCGACTCCATACAGAGTCGTAGAGCCGATCAGCGCCGGAAAAAATCCAAAACGATCTTTCAGCGCGCCCTGGAAAATTCCCCGGAAAACTAACTCCTCGGGGATCGCCTTCACCAGCACGAACAAAGCAGCGCTTAGTAGCGGAAGCCAGCTCAACTTGGCGGGATAATCTGTGATCATAATACTTTCCCAACCAACTACTACCATCAAAACGGTGAATGTCAGGAAAACACAGATGGCGCCCGCCGCCGCTTTCCAATCGGCCAGCTTCGTCTTAATGAATCCTTCTTCTTTTGGATCGCGCCAAAGCTGGAATGCCAAAACCAGGATAACTGTTAATGACAAGACGACGAAATAACTTTTCAGAGTCAAACCTGCTTCAACTAGGACAAGTATCCAGGCCGCGGAAATCACTACTATTCCCTTGCTTAGCACCCGGTCGTTCAGATCGCAGGAGACCCCCAACAAAAGTAGGGGTAAAGCCAACGAGAGGAAGGTATAGGCGCGGAAAGTCTCTGACTGCTCCTGGAGAAAATGCATAACAGTAATATTGGCTGTAATCAGCAGAAAGCTAAATAAAGCAACTCTGACCGGTGACAACTTAGGCTGCCATCCGAAAAGGAATTTTGAGACAGCAACCAAAAGCACGATTGTCAGCGCTCCCTCGGCGATCATTCCCGCGATGGGCATAATGCCTCCTCTTTTCCTTTTCAATCTACTGCCCCGTAGAATACAAGAAAAACAGGTTTTAGGGAATAGGTTTTAAGCAGACCGAGGAAATTTTTCGAGAAAACACCATCGATTTTCCCCAGCGAAAAATCATGCTTCGCTCTCGGCTCCGCTCATCCGGCCTGCGGCCGGATACCAGGCCCGCTCCGCCTCCGAGATGTTTCTCTCAAAACTTCCCCGGCCTGCTTTGAAATTTGAATAGTATTCCCATGCCACAACATTCCCAGATATGATTGCCTGGATTGCTCATTAGGATTTTCTTTCAATTTTCTTAGCATTTTCCGTTTAGTAGCCACGCGGAGCACCCGATGATCCGGGAAATGCGCCCAGCCCAGAAAATCCACGCCCGAAGCAAAAGTCTTTAAGATTACCTTATCTTGATGTAATCGCAGGCTCAATTCCTTTTCTAAAAACACCTCTATTTTTAGAGCTATTTCAGTTAATGGTGTGCTGACGCGTGATAACATTACAAAATCATCCGCATATCTTAAATAATGTCTAACTTTCAGTTGGTGTTTAATGAACTGGTCAAATTGATTCAGGTAGATATTAGCGAATAGCTGGGAAGTGAGGTTGCCCAAAGGTAGGCCGAACCCGGGCTTGGTGAAGAAACTCTGCAATACATTCCCTAAAAGCCTAATTATTTTTTGATCGGGAATATATGATTTAAGGATTTTGAGAAGAATTTCATGATTGATGCTGTCAAAAAACTTTTTGATATCGCATTTTAGTACCCAGCAGGTTTTGGTGTGATTTTTACTCACCTTGAACGCCATTGCCCGAAATCTATTCAACGCCCGGTGCGTGCCTTTGTTTTTCCGGCAGGAAAAGGAGTCGGGAAAGAAAGTTTTATCAAAGAATGGGTAAAGTAATCTATGGATGGCGTGATGGACCAGCCGGTCTCTGACTTCCGCTTTGTGGATGATGCGAGGTTTCGGATCGGCAATTCGGAAACGATAATATCCGCCGTGGCGATAGGTTTGGCTTGCCAGTTCTTCATGAAGCAGTAGAATATTGTCTATCAGGTTAAATCCAAATTCCTGGACATCCTTTTTGCCTCGCTTCCCTTTCAGGAATTCCTGCCAGGCAATCAAAAGGTTTTCAACCGAAATTATCTCATCAAAACTATGACGGAATTGAATTCTACCTATAACGCCCCCCCCCCAGCCGATTTTCCCGTTGTTGCATAAAGTTAAAGATGGTTACGCCCTCTGGTTCTCTTATTATCAAATCTTACCAAAAACTCACAAATATTCACTCGGGCAGAAAATTGATTCTATTTTTATAGAAATAATTGAAATGATCTCGGTGGCCGGTTTTATATCGCGCGAAAAAAAGCTGCCCTATCTAAGTTCGGCAATTATGAAAGTTGATACCTTAAAGGTTCTGCTGATGGTCTTATGGGAAAATAAATCGCTTGATAACAAAAGGTACATTCAATTATCACAAAAGATCAGCGAGATAGGCAAAATGCTAGGCGGTTGGCTGGGAAAAATGCAAAAACAAAACTCTCCCCGATAAAATCGGGGAGAGAAATAGAAAGATTTGCTACGAGCGAACACCCAGCGGTTCTCGGGATTCCAGAAGTTGTCAGCGTTCCCGTTGTTCGCGTTGAGCCAGCGATCGTCGCTGTTATGCTCCACATTGAACACGTTCGGGTTGCCGTTCGAGTCGGTTTTATACAGATAGCCGTCCACGCCACTGCCCCTCGAATACTCTTGAGGCTGTATCGAATTCCGTACCTAAAGTACGCTAGCCATCTATACCAAGTATCTCTATTTTTTAGAGTTCTGCGCGCGCCACTCTATCGCCAACCTTAGTCAGTGATATTCTCAACGCGCGGATACTGGATTCGGCAGCAAGGAACCTTGATCCCTCGCATATTCGCCTAATACCAAAATCATCTTAGCACATCGTAAAAAAACAAAACCCCCGCACCTCACGGTGCGGGGACAAAGGGTCAAAGGACGAGGTCCGATGATCCAAGAGCAAAGGGCTACTTGCTACGAGCGAACACCCAGCGGTCCTCGGGATTCCAGAAGTGGTCAGCGTGCCCGTCGCCCGCGCGGAGCCAGCGACCGACGCCGCTATGCTCCACATCGAACACGTTCGGGTTGCCGTTCGAGTCGGTGATCGGCTCCATTCCGATCAGGATCCACTCCCCGGAGGGCTGATCCTGATACTGGAGGCGGAGCTGGGGACCGACTTCGGCCGGGCAGAGAGCCAAACCAAGCTCCTTGGCTTTGGCATAGATCTGCTTCCGGGTGCCACCCTTGGGAAGTCCCAGATCGGCGACGGTCGGATGGACCAGATCGATCTCCTGTTCCGTGGGACTAACCTTGATCCTTTTCAGGATGTCCTTGCCCCAGTCGGAGATCCGGTTCTTCTTGGCATCGATGGCCTCATGAAGAGCCGTCGCGTCCTTGTGGGTTCCCAGCCGGATGGTTTTCCAGGTGGGGAACTTGCAGACAGAGGAGCTGGCCTCGCCCACCTTGGCCACTTCCAACTTGGAAAGCAGAGCCGTAATGGAATCGCACGCCTTGGCCGATTCCCTCATCAGATTGCCAACACTGTCGGAGATCGTCCGCAGCTCGAAATGAGCGGCCACCAGCACCGCCTCAACCAGCTCCTTTGAGGCGGAGCTCTCCAGCTGCTTCCTGAGCTTTTCATTCTCCTCGCGGAGAATTCCAATGACATCTTCTGTCATATTCCGACTCTTTTCCACATCCTCTTCGGACTGCTCCTTTTTGCTCACGACTGCCTCCTTGAATGGGGTTTGTTGTTTTCCGCACAATTGCGGATTTTGGAACTATTGAAAGTATAGCATGGTTGAGCTCATTCTGTCAATAGCACGGGGAAATTTAAAACCCCCGCAATGCGGGGGTTTGAGTCGTTAGCTCCGGCGCTATCGGTCGGGGAGCCGACCCCCTGCGTCGGCTTCGTCAGCCGCTAGTAAATTCTTGAACGCCTCATAAATTCTTTTTCCGGTCTCTATGCCGAGCGACATTGTCCGCTCATAAGCGTAGACATCCACCTTCCCCTTCTTGGGGTGATCAATGACCCGGTAAAAATCTTCGGTAGGGATGATGTAGCCGATCTCGTCGTTGGCTAGGCCAAAGATCATATCGGCGCCGGTCATTTCCTTTATTTGAAGGCCAAGCTTGGGTTGCATTTCTCCGGGAACCAACAGGATCCGCAGATCGCCAATATCAATGATCCCCACTTCAGTGATCACTTCCTGTTCTTCGGTCATCGTGTCGCCGTTCCGCGGAAGAATTCCCAGCTTCATGCACTCCTGGAAAACGAAATTGGTAAGTGGGATCTTAACGAACTTCTTTCTGATCCGCAGACAGCCACCGGAGCAATCGATCGGCTTAACGCTGATCGGCTCTTCTATCAGCCGTTTGGTCAGGCCCGAGCCTACAGCTTCCGCGCGTTGTTCGTAGGTAGGGTTTTCTATCTTGAGATTGTTCGTGCGCACCGAGATCATCGCCCCGCAAAGCCCATTCGCGAAAAGCGCCGTTCCGCCAAACTCGGCTTCCATCTTTTGAACCAACACGCCCGGAAAATCCGCCGTAATCAATTGATTATCGTCCCGGTAAGCTTCCGGATGAACTCCGAAATTTACCAGCATGCCGATAGCCCTTCCATCTTCGCCTTTTGCAATTAACGCCATAAGCGAATTATCGATCTCTTCCGCGATCCGTACATTTTTGGAATATCCCTTTCCGGAAGCTTCGATCACCGATAGCTCGGCTTTTTCCAACTTTCCAGAAACTCGCTCCACCAAATTCACGATCTTTTCGCGCACGCCGGCAAGATACGCTTCGTTACGGCCGGAGCCGGAAAGATGCGGAGCGAAAGGAATAGATCGTCCCCAGACCCCGATAGGATCCGGACCGGCATGCTGGTGAGTGGAAACGATTACCAATGAATCCGGGTGGATCACTCCTCGCTTCCGCAATTCTTCACGAACTTTCAAAACGTCGTAACGAAGAAAACCAACCAAATCCAATGAAACGATCGCCAGCCTCTCGCCGTGAGGACATTCCAGGACCAGGCAACGGGCGTAAAGATCGTCATGCACGCCCAGCGAAAGCCGCTTCGGGGAAAATCCCGCGAGATTGGCTTGACCAACCGGCGTAATCACTTCTTTGTCCGTCGCCGCCCGGAAACTTCCCGAACCGCTTTCAGCGTACCGGCAATTCTTATCCACGAAAGACCGGTCCAGAACATACTGCCGGAGCTTTCTCTTTGGCATCGGAGTAAAAAGCGGAAGATTGCGATAATAACTCATTTCTTTTTCCGCCTCCGAAAGATTCCATCCATCATGCAATACCCGCTTGAGGGCGATCATCAGACCGGTACGATCCGCTCCACCACGGCAATGCACAAGGACCGGTTGATTAACGGGGTCGCTGACAAGAGCCAAGAATTGCTCGATCTGTTCATCGGTCGGGTCCTTGGACACAGACATCTTGATGTTGATCACCTTCACGCCATACTTTTCAGCGCAACCGACTTCATCAGCCGTGGGACGGCCCAAAAGACTAATGATTGTCTTGATCTTCTTTTCTTTAACCAGCTGTTCCAGAAGTTCTCCATCCGGCAAGCCGGAACGATAGATCTTCCCCTCTTCCACGACACCAAAATTGTATCCGGCGGTATTGTAGTTGGTCGCGTAATACAAACCGGCAAATACCAGGATCAAAAAAGGAGCCACCGACCACTTCAGTAAGCGCCTCATCGCTTTCTCCTATTTCAATGAACGAAAAGATTGTATTAAAAAACCCCGACAATGTCGAGGTTTTGCTCTGCTTATTTAACTAGTATCTGCCCACTTACAATCCACAGCCGCCCGTCTTTCCAAATTTCTACTCGCCAAAACCCCGGCTTCGGCTCCCAATTGTAATACTGATCTCGTTTGTCCGTCGCGATCAGTTGATTGTCGCGGTAAAATTTTATTTCTACTCCCGATGAATCACCCACCGAGTCCGGCAGATCAACATCAAAAAACCAGGGATTGTGGGCGATGTCGCCGGTAAAAAAGTTTTCTCCGTCTGCTTTCGCGCAAAACTGGAAACCGGCCGGATCGCCAAGACAGTCAAAAGCAATATAAGTCCGCCCTTTTTTGAACGCGGCAAAGATCGCTGATTGATCCAGCTTCTTCCCTTCCTCCAACCAGACGTGAGTGGAAACAAGGCCGAGCATAAGCTCATAGCGATCAAACCGGATACCCAGCGCGCCGATATTCTGATGCGCGTCCGGACCGGCAAAGATCGGAACGGGCCGTCTTTCTTTTTCTGAAAGCGCCTGCCAATACTGAAAATTCTTGGGTATCGGGTTGAGGAGGTTATAATAAATGTCGCTTGGATCCACGAAGATTGAGAACAGGATCGATATTCTATTGTGAAGAGCATTCGCGTGAAAATTCACCAGCTCGATCGCGTCCCAATGACCCCACTCCGGCTTTCCGCGACTTCCAAAACTCTCAATGTGTCCGTGCAAATTCAGCAAAGTACTCGAGCCGTTCATAGGAACCCGCAGATGTGACGTACTTTCGCCGCCATTTCTTTCGCTGCCATATATGAATAAAACGCCGTTGACCCTATCGGGATAATTCCCGGGCGGTAATCGTTTTACGTGATCGCAGAGGATGATCCATTGAACACCGTTTTTTCTGGCCGCCGCGGCAATTTCCTCCAGAGTTCCGCTGGAATCATGCGATAAGTAGGAATGTACGTGAACTTGCCCGCGAACGTCCACGAATCCATATTTATCGGCAGAAGTCCGAATTTCTGTCCGATCGTAATTTCCCGCAACCGATCGCTCCCCGATCTCAGAACCCACGACGACCAACGAAGCAATCAAAAGGAAAAGAATAACCAAATAAGAACCGGCAACCGCAAGTTTATTAAGAATCTTCCGGGAAAACTCTTTTTTGATTACCTTCCGAAATAACCATGGCCAAGCAGGAGCCGCGCACAGTTGAACAAACAACAAAACCCAAATCAGGGTCCAGAGGGAAAACATGTCATCGCCTCGCTATTTCAATGAACGCAAAAACAATAACAAAATCTGCCAGCTTTCACAAACAAAAACCGCCAGGCGGGGGCGGTTTTTGGAAGCTTTATGCTTTATAAACCCGGTTCCAGACCGTGCCAATCACCCAGCCGAAGAAATAACCCACTAACGAAGTGACGAGAATCAACACTATGGCCGTACCCGAACTGAAGTCGCCAACAAAATAAAAAGGTTCTACAAAATGCAACCGCAAAACGAAATCTACCCAAGACTGCGCCACGCCAGCCGCGACTAATACCGACCAAACAAGATGCGCTATACCGGCCACCGCGCCCAACACCATCCCTAACCGATGAGAATTAATTTTTTGTTCCATGCCAATATTGTACCAAATTCATTTCCTCTTTCTGCCTGAAATAAGCCCGATAACTCCACCGATCAGCGCGGCGCAAAAATTCAGAAAGGCAATAATTATCAGAACTGCCGGAGCCACGGCGATCACACCCAATCCGGTTTTGGCCATTTCCGGGGTATTGACCGCCAAGATCCAGGTTCCAAAACTGATCGGTAGACTTAAAATTATCGGTAAAAACAACCACAAAATTCTTTTCAATTTCCAGCCCAGCGTGAAAGAAATAACAAAAACAACCGCCACGGATAGCCAAATAAGTGAGTTCAGTAAATTATCGAACATTTAACCTTTTAACCTTTTGATACATCTCTCCAAGCTCATTAGTGGTCAGCACCGCAATCTTCACTCTGGAATGCGAAGTATTAATAAAACCATCCCGGCTAACCACGGAATTATTTTTTTTATCATCCAAAACGACGCCCAAATTCTCCAATCCAGCGCAGATCCGCCGGCGCATTATAAATGAACGCTCCCCGATAGTCGCCGTAAAAACCAGCAAATCCAGACCACCCATCGTGGCGGCGTAAGCGCCGATCAGTTTTTTAACGCCATAAACAAAACTTTCCAACGCCTGCGCCGCCTTCGCGTCCCCTTTCTTTTCAAGCTCCAGAAGTTCTCGCACGTCATTGGTTTTACCCGATAGCCCCAACAGACCGCACTCCTGATTAAAGAACGCGCCAAGCTCATCCGGAGACATCCCGGTTTTTTTCGCCAAATAGATCACCGCCCCGGCGTCAATATTCCCGATACGGGTTCCCATCGGCAATCCCTCCAGCGGAGTGAAGCCCATCGACGCGTCAAAAGCTTTTCCGTTTTTGACCGCCACGACAGATGAACCGCTCCCAAGATGGCAAACCACTACGCGTGCCGGAATATTGCCGGTTATTTTTCCCACGATAGAACTCACGGAAATTCCGTGATAGCCATAACGATAAATACCGAATTTTTCGGCTACTTTAGACGGCAAACTATAAAGCTTGGCATTCTGCGGCATGTCGGCGTAAAAAGCGCTGTCAGAGATCGCGAACAGCTTCATTTTCGGAACCACCCGCCTTAATTGCCCGATAACCGCCAAAGCCGGGGCGACGTGCAACGGCGCCTGTTCTTCGGCCGCCTCCAATTTTTTTAAAAATCCATTATCTATTTTCCGGTTCTCCAAAAAATATTTTCCGGGCGCAACCACTCTCACGCCGGCGCCCGGAACTCCGGTAAGTCGCTCGCGGAGAAAATGGACGGGCTGGTCAAAGTCCTTCCGGGAAATCTTTGTCTTTTCCACTTTTTCCGGCTCTATAATCGCGCAAACAAAATCACCGTTCTCTTTCTCTATATGAACCCGCCACAATTCCCGCCCGCCCTCATAAAGAGCGAATTTTTTTGAGGCGCTGCCGGTATTAACAATTAAGACCTTGTCCATTGCCAATTTTCTAACTCTTCCGGGTCAACGCCATTTTTTCTGATAAATTCCCCGTGCTCTTTAAGTTTTTGCCGGTATTTCGCGATCAAATTACTTGCCTCATCTTTGCCGATCACTCCCCGCTCCGCCATTTTCTGGAATACTTCCATCGCCAAGTGCCATCGGCTGGTATTGTTACGGACATGCATATCAAAAGGCGTGGTCGTTGAACCGTTTTCAATATAGCCATGAACTGAAAAACGACCGATGGAATTCGCGTTATCAAAAAGAACCTGCTTCATTGTTTCCGGATAGCCGTGAAAATTCACGATCACCGGTTTATCGGCGGTAAAATAATCATTGAAATCATGCCGATCAGCTCGGCACTCTTTGTTACCGATACCGATCTCGCAAAGTTCCAGAATATTCACGAAACGAGTTTTGATCTTCGGCGCTTCGGTTTTTACGATATCAATCGCCGCCAACGCTTCCTTGGTCAGATAATCCCCTGCGGCCGACAGAACAATATCCGGATTGGAGTCGCTCGCGAAATCCCAGATCATTAATCCCCTTTCCATTTCCTTTTCCGCCAATTCCGGAGTCAACCATCTCGGTTCCAAGGTTTTTCCGGCCACGATCACGTTGATCTGATTCCTGGAAGCCAAACATTTCTTCAGAACCGCCAGAGTGGAATTACCGTCCGGCGGGAAATAAACGTGAGTAAAACAGCCGTGCCTTTGTAAAATATTGTCTATAAATCCCGGATTTTGGTGCGAAAATCCGTTATGCTCCTGCCGCCAGCCGGAAGAAGTCAGAATATAATTCAGCGACGGTACGGGATTTCGCCAGGAAGTCTCTCTGGCAATCTTCAAAAACTTCGCATACTGGTCGGTCATGCTAGAAACTATCTGAATGAACGCTTCATAAGACGCGAAAATGGCGTGCCGGCCGGTCAGAACATAGCCCTGCATCAAGCCCTGCAAAGAGTGCTCACTCAACATTTCCATTACCCGGCCGGATGATCCGAGGTCTTTGTCCCAATCTTTTTTCGGCCAAACAAAAGCACGAGTGGTAGTTTTAAAGATTTCATCCAGCTTGTTGGAATAAGTTTCGTCGGGAGAAAGAAGCCGAAAATTTTTATTTCCTAGGTTTAATTTCATCACTTCGTTGATGTATGCTCCGGCCCTGCGCATACTGCTGGAACCAATCGTTCCGGGCTTGGCGGCGTCCTCGGCAAACTGATCCGCCGGAGGCAAAACCAGATCTTTAGAAGTTCCTTTCCCGCCAAAAGCCCGTTGATTGTCCCCCATTCGTAAATCCGGTTCCGGCAAAATACTTTTTATTTCTTCGGAAAAACCTTTCTCTCCGTCAAAAAGCTCCTTGAAATTATAGGACTCCAGCCATCGCGCGACCACTTTGAGCTGTTTTTTATCGGTTTTAGCGTTGCCGGCAACAACTTGATGCGATAAACAATTCCCTTCGATTTTATTTCCGTCCAATTTTTTAATGCCCGTCCATCCTTTAGGCGTCCGCAAAACGATCATCGGGAACCGCGGCGCGACAACCTCTTTACCGTCGCGGGCATCTTTCTGGATCGCCCGGATCTTTTGATAACATTCCTCCATTACTTTCGCCATTTGTTCATACGGATCTTTTTTGTCCACGATATACGGTTCATAGCCATAACCCGAAAACAACGATTTCAATTCCTTATTGGACATCCGGCCGAAAATCGTCGGACCGGAAATTTTATATCCGTTCAAATGCAAAATCGGCAAAACCGCGCCATTGGTTTTCGGATCGTTGAATTTATTTAAATGCCAAGCAGTAGCAGTGGCGGCCGTCTCCGCCTCCCCATCACCAACCAAACAAGCAACAATTAAGTCCGGATTATCCAAAACGGCTCCGTAAGAAGTTGATAGTGAATACCCCAGCTCTCCGCCTTCCAAGATCACGCCTGGGGTTCCGGGATTACTGTGACTCGGAAATCCGTAGGGCCAGCTGAATGTCCGGCAAATATGTCCGAGTCCTTCCAGGTTCTGTTTCGCCTCGGGATAATACTTCCCCAATGTGCCTTCTATATATAGGTTGGCCTGTAGAGCCGGAAAGCCATGACCGGGACCGAGAACGAACATCATTTCCGCCCCGTGCTTCTTGATCAGATAATTCAAATTGGCGTAAACAAAATTTATACCCGGGCAGGTTCCCCAATGTCCCAAAAGGCGGGGTTTGATATCATCAGCGGACAACTCGCGTCCTAATGAAAAATTATCCTGAAGATAGATCTGCGCGGCCGATAAATAATTCGCCGCCCGCACGTATTTTTTTATTTGTTCAATTCCTTCCATCATTGAATCTTATTTTTTGCCATGCCACGCAATTTAGCCAGTTCCATTAATGCTGAAACGATAAAAACAATTTGCAAAATTATAAAAATAACATCTCCTATACTAACGCTGTAAACAAGCAGCGAAGCACCGCCAATGATAAACAAAATATCCTGCCAGCGTTCGTTCTTTAACCAAACCGAGAATGAAATTATCAGCAGCCCAAATATTCCAAATATTATAAGCATTGAATTATCGTGGATATGAATAGTTTATCATTTCGCTCCGAAACCAGACACCCTTCCCCAATGTTTGTAAAAAACTTTATTTAGCTTCTTGAGGGTTTGGGCAACTACTGAAGGTCGCAAATCTTTAAATTTACCGAAATAATAATTCCAGACCTGTTTACCGGAAGGATTTTTAAGCAGGAATTGCACGTGTCTCCAGTGAGAACTTTGAAGAAAGATCAATATGGTTGGCCTTTTCGTTGAATGATAGCGAGACAACGCCCAGTGAATATTGCGAGCCATGTAACGTTCCCGAAGATAGATCCGCACCCACCACAACCAATTTTTCATAGCGCAGGGGTACATATTTTCCCAAACTAAGAACCACTCCCTAACCAAGTCCGATGGAGCATCTACCCGATAGATCAATGTCTGATGATTCTTTTTCTTCCACAAATAAACAATGTTGTTCCACATCGCCACGTCTGATTTTGCCCACGGATTAGCGGCGAATATTTCTTTCGAAAATTTTGGCAGTTTCTCCAACGGTTTATCTACTGGGAGAAATTTATTAAAAACCGTATCCGGTATTTTATTGTCGCTCGGATATTCTAAAATAATAATATCCGGTTTGTATTTTAAAACCGCCCTTGCTTGCCGCAAATCAACCCTGTTCATTTCCCGGCAATTAATCTGAATAAATCGAGGTTTTAGCTGTTTCATTAATCAAAGTTCAAAAATAACGTCTTTTCGCTCAACTACGATCTTCCAGCCGGCCTTCTTAGCGTGCTTGTATAATCCCGAGTTCGGATTAAAACAGATCGGATTTTTTACCATCCGCAGAAAACGAATATCACTCTCCGTGTCCCCTACGCCTACCGAACCTTTTAGCGTGAGATTTTCTTTTTCCAGCGCGCGCTCCAAAATTTTCGCCTTATCGTTTATCAGTTCTAAATGCAAAGTTCCGCCGGTCAATTTATCATGTTCGTCTATCTCGTGCATTCGGCCATAAACCTTATCAAAACCTAAATTCTGACAAAAATCTTTCAAAGCGGAGAGTGGCGAATGCGAGATCGCCAAAAGATAGTATCCTTTCTTTTTTAAAACTTGGATCAGATCCCGAGTATAGCGATAGGTCCGGTCTTTATGAAAATCGGCGACTTGTTTGGAAATTTCAAAGAATTTTTCCGCGGGAACGCCCGCAATGTTCGCTTCAAACGCCTTCACGACCGCGTCAATATATTCCCCATAAGGTCCTTTCCGGTCCAACCATTTTTTATACGCCTGGGCGTAAACATCCCGTACCTTCGGTTTAAAAACTCCGCCTTGGATCATTGCCTCGGTCAGCTCTATTAATAAACTGGAACGAAAAATCGTTCCGTCAATGTCAAAAATCGCCACTTTTTTCAGAACCTTAGTCCTTTTCATAACTATATAATAACATTCCGGAAGGAAGTCCTTATAATGTAGATATGCGGATAATCGCCCACTTGGACATGGATGCTTTTTTCGCCTCAATTGAAGAGCGGGATCACCCTCGCTATAAAAACCGGCCGATCGTGGTCGGGGCGGACCCAGAAGAAGGCAAGGGCCGAGGCGTTGTATCTACTGCTAATTATGCCGCGCGTAAATATGGCATCCATTCCGCTCTACCGATATCTACCGCCTGGAAATTATCCGAAGAAGCCAAAAAGAAAGGGCTACCGGCCGCCATTTTCGTTGGCGGGGATCATCAAAAATATTCGGAGGTATCCGAAAAGATCATAACCGCAGTACAAAAATACGCTCCGCTGGTGGAGCAGGCGAGCGTGGATGAAGCCTATTTAGACCTTAGTTTTGCCGGGAGCTATGAAAAGGCTGAAAAAATTGCCCGCTCGATCAAAGCCGAGATAAAAAAGAAAGAAAAATTGACCTGCTCCATCGGCATCGGCCCGAACAAACTGATCGCCAAAATAGCCGTCAACGTGCGCAAACCGGACGGCCTGACGGTTGTCCAAGAAAAAGACGCCGAACAATTTCTGGAACCGATGCCGATCCGCGCCATTCCCGGTATCGGCCCGAAAACCGAAAAGATCTTCACCTCTCGCGGCATCAAAATCATCAAAGACCTGAAAAAATATTCTCAAGCGGATCTCCAAAATCTTCTTGGTAAATGGGGTCCGGAACTTTATGAAAAAGTCCGAGGCATAGATGATTCTCCGATCGTAGAGGAGCATGAGATAAAATCCATCGGCGAACAGGAAACTTTTTCCAAGGACACCTTGGATGCCAATTTTATTTTTGACCGCCTCAAGGAACTTTGCGGCAACGTAATTCAGCGTTTTATGAACAGCGATTTTCATTCCTTCCGGACGATTGGGATCGCCGTCCGGTTCGAAGACTTCATTACCAAAACCCGCGCCTATACCCTACCCGAATCCAAAGATAAAACCGGAAATCTATTTGAACAGCAAACCCCGCAGAAGCTTGCGAAAGTTCTGCAATTTGAGGCCTTTCGTTTATTAACTCCATTTTTAGATAAACGCGAAAACCCCCAGCACAAAAAAATACGCCTCATCGGCGTCCGTGTTGAAAAACTTCAGTGATCGAAAAGGACTACTTAATCAGCATCGCGTCACCGAAAGAATAAAAACGAAATTTTTCTTTTATCGCCAGCCGGTAAAGTTCAACTAATTTCTTTTTGCCGCCTTTGTTCAATAAAAACGCCTGCGCGAGCATCATCAGAGAAGTGTCAGGCAAGTGGAAGTTGGTGATCATCGCGTCGGCTATTTTAAATTCATATGGCGGCCGGATGAATATCCGGGTCGCTCCGGCGATCGGACCGGTAAAATTTTCGGAAAGGATCCTTTCCGCCTCCGATTCCAAAACGCGCGTGGCCGTAGTGCCAACCGCGACTACCGGCCTATGCTCCTGTTTATATTGTCGAATCAGCCGCGCGGAAGCGGCCGGAATGTTCAAAAATTCGGTATGTAGTTTCCCGGTCGCCATACTTTCGGGTGAGATCGGCGCGAAAGTGCCCATCCCCACGTCCAAAGTCACGAACGTTTTCCGGATACCCGCTTTTTCCAGTTTTTTAAAAAGACGGCCGGTAAAATGCAGCGAAGCGGTGGGCGCGGCCACCGAGGCGGGCTTTTTACTGAAAACGGTCTGGTATTTTTCCCTCAACTCTTTTTCCGACAAGCCGGAATCTTTAATATATTTCGGAATGGGCGTTGTGCCTCTTTTTTCCAGAATCGCCAATATTTCTTTGGCCGGAAATTGCGGCTCAAGATAAAATATTTTTTCTTCCTGCTTTATTGCGCGGAAAAACTTTTCCGCGCTCAAAAACAATTTCATGCCGACTTCTATCTTTTTATTCACCAAAGCCGGGATCGGGCCCTTCCCACGCCATTCATTGATTAGAAATAAAACCTCAACCCTGCCGCCGGTTTCTTTGGTGAGAATAACGCGAGCCGGCACGACTTTTGTGTCATTTAGCACCAGTAAAGAGTTTTCGGGGAGGTATTTATCCAGGTTGTAGAAAAGGTCAAATGTCACCAAGTCCGAAGCTGTGTCGTAAATAAAAAGCCGGGCTGAATCCCGCGGACTCGCCGGCCTTTTAGCGATCAGCTCTTCGGGCAGATCGTACGAATATGCGTAGGAATAATTCATTATTGCTGAAATAACATTCCTACATTCTCAAGAATGTCGGAATGTTATTATTAAAAAGTTTTTACAAACCTGATAAATTTTTCTCCATAAGGAGAAAGGGAATGTGAAACATTGCGACCCTGGTATTTTTTATTCAGTAATCCGGCGTGAACCAAACGCCGCGTATGTTCAGAAACGGTCTTAAAATTTTTATCCAGTTCTTCCGCAATACCCTCGAGAGTTATGTTTGGATTTCCCGAAACCACGAACAAAATTTCAACTCTATTGTGATTCGCCATACCCTTAAAATGCCGCTCAATCTGTTTTGAATTTTTCATACTAGATATTCTAGAGCATGCTTGCCACTAAAAACAATACTCCGACATTCTCAAGAATGTCGGAGTATTAATTCGCGCCGTCAGTGATTACCCTTGCCGCAAGTAATACTGCAAAGTGTGGATCCAATCTTCATCTTGGCCGCCTTCTTCCGTCTTCCGGTCAAGCATCCACTGGAGATAGCCGCGGTCGGTCTTTACGACCTCCTCAATTTTTTTGTCTTTATATTTCCCGAAGTTAAATAATCTGAACAACGAAGGGCGGGCGGAAATATCTATCATTTGAGCGATCGCCTGCTCGTCGGTAATTCCCCTCTCCAGTATCTTGGTCTGCAGCCGGTCAAAAAGAGCCGCCAGAACCTTCACATCTCCGGTAGCGTCATGCGCGACGGCATCCTCCACGTCTAAGTCTAAGTGGTAACGCAAATACGATAAATTATATTCCGGAATAAGATTTTCCGGATCTAATTCCCGGGCGAGCCGGAAGGTGCAGATCCGGCGCGGAATACGCATTCCTTCGGCTTCCAAAACAGCGCAATCAAATTTCGCGTTGTGAGCGACCAAGATTCCATCATCCAGCAAAACCTGCAAATCCTTTTTCATTTGGCTATCCTTAAATGCTTCCTTGTCCGCCAACATCTTATTGGTGATGTTGGTGATACTCATCGCCTTAATAGAAACCGGGATCGGCGGCTTAAAAAATCCCGTCCGAATTCCTTCGGTAGTTTTATAACAGATCTGGCAAAGCCGGTCTTTAAATATATCGTTGCCGGTGGTTTCAGTATCCAGAAAGATTAGTTGATTGGTTGGCTTGGGCATTTTAGTTAATTGGTTAGTTGGTAAATAATTTAATATTTCTATATTAGCACCAAAATAGAATTACTACGCTTGACTCAGTCACTCATTCGCAATATTACCTCTCTAATTCGCATCACCTGCCTGCCGGTAGGCAGGTTAGCGATTACTCCAATACTTTTTCTAATTCCTCCAAAATACGGACCATCGCGAAAGTATCCAGCTTACAATAAGCCAGCATATCTTTTTTCAACCGGCTTTTGTCCGTGGCCGGAAGATCATCGCCGATCAACTTCAGCCAGCTGGAAGCGGCGGTTCCGCCTTCCTGGATGGCCAGCTCTTTATATGAAAGCTCCGGCGCCAGCACCGGCAAAACCTTCTTAATAGAAGTACTGCCCTTAAAATCTTTATGGACGTAGTGCTGTTTGGTAAAAATATCCATTAGGTCATAAACGCGGCTATTTATGTCCTCTATAAATCCCGCCGCCTCCGGAACTCTTTCGGCGATCTGCTTATTGATCGTGCACTCAAATTTTTTACTCCAGACTATGATACTGCCGGTTTTACCGATCTGCTTCCGCATGGATTCCACGAAAGCGGCGCTGGGGTCGGTGGCTTGATCAGCCAAAAACTCAAAATGTTTCAGCTCGGCGCCAGGATTTTCCAAAACAAACAGCGAATATTGAAACGGGATTTGCTGGTACGGAGAGAAACCGTCAAACATCGGAATGGCAGAAGGGAAGGTTTCGTAGTCTATAAAATAGATCGGATAGGCCAGATTTTTTAATTCCGTCCGGATCCCTTTTTGGTCCATCAGAATATTATTGAAGTTGTGGGCATTAACCTGATTTCTTTGACCCACGGACAACTCCATTTCTTCGGGAACTTCGTGCAAGTGATAGTGGCTACCGTCTATCAGCTCGGCCAGCTTCTTTTTGCTAAGGCCAATGCGGGAAATATCATGAACGCTGTATTTCGGAACAGCAGGATTGGAGTGATGAAAGGTGGTGCAATGGTTAGACCGTCCCTTGTATAAACAAACACAGGCGCCCGGCGGCTCAACTTCACTTGAAAGATATTTCAGCGCCGCTTCCATTTCCAAGGCGACCTCAGCTCCCAATTCGCTGATCTCTAGAGTCACATCGTCAATTTTAAACAATGCCCTAATATCCAACTCGCCAAAACGGGTATATTCGGGATTTAGATGCATTAGTTTTATTTTTCCGATTTTCAATCCGCAACGCTTCAACAGGTTCACCTGAAACGCCAAGTCGTAATAATGCCGCTTCTTATCGGCTTCGTTGGAAGCTTTAATTTCGGTAATATCAAAACTTTTAGTCGCTTGGCTGTATTCTAAAATATCTACCGCCGCCATAAATCCATCTTGAACAAAAACCGGCTGAAAGATCACCGGCTGTTTCTTGGCGACCAGTTCTTGCGTTAGTTTTTGCGCGGCCCCATCTCTGCCTTCCACTAAAACCGCGCCCGGATATAGCTTCCGCGCGACCAATTCCACTTCATTTCCGGTTTCAATGATGTGTTTTTCAAAATCAGAAAGCTCCGCCTTGTAATAAACATCGGGCTGATGGATCTTATACCAGACATTTTTCGGACATTCCCGAAAAAGTATGTAATCAGTTTTGGAGAGAACCACTGGGGTAGTAAAAAGTTATAAAGTTTATTAAGTTATAAAGCAAATCAAAGACAAACGGCAGCTGCTGACTTATGCGAATAATAACGCATAAACGGATAAGAAGAAATGAAAATAGAAAACCATTGCTTTATTCGATTTGCTACAAAAAAAAGTCGGACTCACGAAAATTCAGGCCTGGGCGACTTACTTCGCCGCTCGCGGGGAGATCTAACAAAAAAGCGCCGCTTCAACGCAAGTTGAGGCGGTTTTTTATTTGTCGTACATTTCCTACTTGTAGGATTTTCGTTGATGTGCTAGTCTGTCTACAATTATGAAACAACACGATAAAAGATTTTACGGCATCACTACCCTCGGCGAGAAAGGTCAGATAGTTATCCCCTCGGAAGCTCGCAAGGCGATGAATCTGAAGAAGGGAGAAAAGTTGCTTGTTCTTGGTATGGGTAGCGATATGCTCGGATTCTCCAAATTAGCCAACGTAGAACATTTCATTTCCAAGCTACAGCACAAACTTAAAGACCTTAAGCAGATCGTCAAAAAAGCGAAATAAAACAAAATATGAAACAAACCCTGCTGAATCTAAAAACTCTCGCGGTCGCCCACAAACTTATTGCCGCCGTTATTTTAATAGCGACGCTGGGAATCAGCTACGGAATTTATTCCGCGACAACTGCCGGAACCGCCGAAGCAAAATACGTGCTGGCAACGGTCGGAAGAGGCGCGATAGTTTCTTCAATTAACGGAAGCGGCCAAATAGCGGTTTCGCGCTCGATAGATATTAAATCAAAAGTCTCCGGAGATGTTACATATGTAGCCGTAAACGACGGGCAAGAAGTCTATGCCGGCCAACTTTTAGCCATCGTGGACCCGGGCGACGCGGAAAAAAAAGTACGGGACGCGGAAACTAATCTCGCGAAAGCCAAACTGGATTTACAGAAACTGCAAGGCGGTGAAACTCCGGTCGGATATTTCCGCGGATCAACCGACAAAGCCGTCGCCGATTTGGATAAAATTTACGCAGACGCGCTATCTGAATTATCTTCGGTTTTCTTTGAATATCCCGGCATCATATCCGGTTTTGAAAATATCATACTTTCCGACAGCATCGCCGGGGAAGGAATCTGGAACGCTTCTTATTATGCCAATTCAATCGGAACTCTGAACGAACTAGCTAAGCCCTACAAAGATAAAATGATCGCTGACTGGGGAAACGCGAAAAGTTCCTACGAAAAAAATGCCG
>CAYHBX010000008.1:0-21598 GCA_964355005.1 uncultured Candidatus Saccharibacteria bacterium
AAAATACGCGCGGTATTATATTTTTTTGGCGCTTAGTGGAGTCGGCGGAGGAATGATCCTAGGGTTTCTCGGTTTACGCGCCACTACTGCCATCAGTTACGATCTGCTTTTCAATGCCAGCGGATTTTTTATCGTGATCCTGGGCAGCTGGTTATATGCCGACAAAGTAAGCCGGCTGGATAAATTTCTCCTCGCGGTCGCTTTTTTAGGAATGGGTTTTGTCGTGATGAGTCACGGTTCTATTATAGAAGCGTTGCGCGGCGGTAGTTTGTTCGGTGACGCGCTGGTTATTCTTGGCGGACTGGGCTGGGCGCTTTACACGGTTGTCGGCGCGCGAAGCATCAAAAGAAATTCCGCGCGCGGCGCTCTAAATAATGTTTTCGGTTCGTTTATTTTTGCCGCCATCGTGCTGGGAACGTACGTTTTTGTTTTTGAACCGGTAAATTTTCTAACTCTGAACGCGGGCGCCGTTACTTCCGCTATCGTTTTAGGAATTTTTGCCACCGCCATTCTTTTCGTGCTTTGGTTCCGGTTCGCGGAAACAGCGGATGGCACGGCGACCGCGCTGGTCGCGCTTTCGGAAAATATCGGTGGAGTGATCTTCCCGATCTTATTTTTAGGTGAAGCTTTGACCTGGCTCGGGATGATCGGCGCGGTTCTGATAATCGCCCCGCTAGTCGTCCGGGAGTATCAATAAGTCTTATAAGACCTATTGTTGAATTTCCCCAGCAATTTGCTATAATCCACTTCGGTACATTTAGGAGGCGTTCGATGACGAAGGCGTTGAATGTTCTTGCGGCGGTTGTGGTGATCACGATGGCGGTCCTGTTGGGTTTGGCATGGCTTGCTCCTCAGATGCTGTATGCTGATCCGCCCTCGGCCGTTCCGGCGATCGAAAATTCCGGAACAGGTAATTTGAAAGCGATGCCGGTGGAGAATAAGGAACTGATTCCGGTGGATCTGGGAAGCGGCGTTTACCGCGTTGATGTGGTAATTGCCGGCAACCCCGGTGCCTCCGAGAAATATGAGGCGGCCTACGTGAAGTTCTGTAAGGAGCACGCCGATTCCTGTGTGGAAGTTTCTCCGGCCCGCGAAAACGGTCACGGCGCGACTACCGCCTGGTTCTGGCGGGTAGTTGGAAAGAAGTAGCGTGAATGTCCCGCTCCTAACCGGAGCGGGATTTTTGTTTCAAATTGCTATAATTAAAAAGTGATTCTGATCAAAGGCGCGAAAATTTTGGACGGTTCCGGAAAGCGGCCGGTTTTTATCGCCGATGTTTTGTTAAAAGACAACAAAATAGCCGCTATCGGCAAGTTTCCCGCCAAAAAATCCCACCTCACCATTGAAGCGCTCGGTCTTTACTTGGCGCCCGGATTTATTGATGTAAACACCGACTCTGACCATCATCTGACCCTTTTTACTAACCCGCTTCAGCAGGATTTTTTGCTGCAGGGTACGACCACTATCTTCGGCGGCTTGTGTGGGGCGTCGCTCGCGCCGCTCATCTCCGGGAGTCTGGACTCCATCAGGAAATGGACGGATACCAAGCAGATCAACATTGACTGGCAGACGGTAGGAGAATTTTTGAAAGTTTTGGGAAGGAGAAAATTGGGAGTGAATTTTGGAACGTTAGTCGGTCATTCAACGGTCCGGCGGGGGATAGTCGGCGAAGATTCCCGCGATCTGACGATTCCGGAACTGGAAGCCTTCAAAAAGATACTGAAAGAATCCCTGAAAGGTGGCGCTCTCGGACTTTCGACCGGACTTGGTTACGCTCACGCGCGGAGGGTGCCTTATTCCGAAATAAAAGAATTGGCCACGGTGGTGGCGGAAAGCGGCGGAGTCTATGCCACTCATTTGCGCGACGAGCGCGAGGGTTTGCTGGCGGCGACGGAGGAGGCGATCCAGATCGCGCGGGAAACGGGAGTGAAAACACTGATTAGCCACTTCCGGCCAATCACCGGATTTGAGAGCGAATATAAAAAATCTTTGGAGTTGATCCATTCCGCGGCGGGGGAATTCAATATCCATTTTGATAATTATCCGTTCAGCGAGAGCATGACCCCGATCTACACTTTACTGCCGTCCTGGGCGCAAATCGGTAATTTGGAGATAATGCTCACTTATCTGAAAAATCCGGAAACCCGGGCCCGGTTGCTCAAAGACCTGGCGGGGATCGATGGCGGCGCGGTGCGGATAGCGCAGGCTATTGGGCAGGATTATCTGGTAGGCAGAACTTTGCGGGAATTTTCCGAGAACCAGGGATTACCGGTGGCGGAAGCATTGTTGAAATTGATGCAACTGACCGGATTACGGGCGGTAGTGTTCCATAAAAATCTCAACGAAGACCTGCTCTTTCAATCTTTGGACCGCGAGCAGTCAATGGTGGCGTCCAATGGCGCTAGTCTTCCGGCGGATACCCGCACTCTCAAGCACGAACGGTTCTACCGAACCTTCCCGAAATTCCTGGAAACGGTTTTGCAAAGAAAAATGCTGGCATTACCGCAGGCGATCGCTAAGATAACTTCTGTTCCCGCCCGGAAATTCGGACTGAAAAACCGTGGACTGGTAGAGGAAGGGAAGATCGCCGACCTGGTGATGTTTTCCCAGCATCACGGGATTAATATTGAACACGTTTTTGTCGGCGGACAAATGGCGGTTAAGGATCGCAGGACACAGAATATCTTTGCCGGCGAAATTCTCAAAAACGGCCGGGCGTCATGAGGTCTCACAAGCCCGATTATTTAATTCTATTCTGCCTGATATTTTTGGTTATTTTTGGCCTGCTCGCTCTGGCCAGCGCTTCCACAAATCTCGGTCAGGAAAAATTCGGCGACGGGCTTTATTATCTGAAGCATCAGATCATCAATGGTTTGCTGGTCGGCCTAGTGGGGTTCGCGTTGGCGTACAAAGTTTATTACCGCCGTTACCAAAAATTTGCTTTGATAATTTTTCTTGTCAGCATTGCCGCCGCTTTTCTGGTTTTCACGCCGCTTGGTATAAACGCCGGCGGAGCGGACCGCTGGGTAAAGATCGGGCCGGTTACTTTCCAGCCCTCCGAGATATTGAAACTTACCGTTATTTTGTATTTTGCCGCCCTGCTGGCGGGCGAGGGAAACCGGAGTGAAAGTTTTTGGCGGGGCTTGTTGCCGTTCGGGATAGTGTTGGGTTCGGTCGCGGCGTTATTGCTGAAACAGCCGACGACTACCACGGTGGTGATCATCGGCGCTTCGGCGATGGTGCTTTATTTCGTCAGTGGCGCCAAGTTGTCATATGTTTCCGGTATTTCCGCGGTTGGAGTGCTGGCGTTGGCGGTAGCGGTAGCGGTCACTCCTTATCGTTTCCAACGGGTATTGAATTTTCTCAACCCCGGCGCGAATCCTCTGACCGGCGGCTATCATTTAAATCAAGCGCAAATTGCCATTGGCGCGGGTCAGTTGTTCGGCGTGGGTTATGGCAAGTCCACCACAAAAATAAATTTTCTGCCCGAGCCGATAGGTGATTCTATTTTTGCCGTTATCGCCGAGGAATTTGGTTTTGTCGGTTCAGTGATCCTGATCTCCGCTTTTTTAATATTTATTTTGCGGTCATTGTTGTTAGCGAGGCGAGTGAAGGATCGGTTCGGAAAATTTCTGTTGATCGGGTTCGGAGTCCTGATTAGTTTTCAGGTTTTTATCAATATCGGCGCGATCTCCGGTTTATTGCCCCTGACCGGCGTGCCATTACCGTTCATCAGCTACGGCGGTACTTCGCTGGCGGTATTTATGACCATGAGTGGAATTATTTTGAATGTCAGCAAGCATTCATGACGTGCCCAAATCCTAAATCCTAATTTCTAAACTCTAAAAAAATAAAATTTCCGAATTTCCAAATTTTGGGATTTTGTGTTTTGGAATTGTTTAGGATTTAGGGTTTAGAATTTAGAGTTTGACTCAACAACTTTGTTATAATTTTATTGATGTCCAAACTTAGAATATTGTTTACCGGCGGGGGGACGGGTGGGCACATTTATCCGATCGTAGCGGTAGCTCAACAACTAAACCTTTGGTGCGCTAAGAGCGGCCTCGTGCCCGACTTGCGGTATTTTGGCGCGCCCGGGGATTACCGGGCCGCGTTAAAATCGGCCGGCATTAAGGTTTCTAGGATACTTTCCAGCAAATGGCGGAGGTATTTTTCTTTGCTTAACTTTTTGGACATCCTTAAGTTCGGATTGTCGGTCTTCCAGGCGCTTTGGAAGATCTATTGGTTCATGCCGGAGGTGGCATTTTCCAAAGGCGGTCCCGGTTCCCTGCCGGTAGTTCTCGTCTGCGCTTTTTATCGCATCCCGATAATTATTCACGAGTCTGACTCGGTGCCGGGTATGGCAAATAAACTGGGAGCAAAGTTCGCGAAAGCCGTGGAGCTGGCATTTTCTTCCGCGGCTAAACATTTTCCGAAAGTAAAAAATTTGAACGTCGTTGGCAACCCGTCCCGCTCGGAAATTTTAGTTGATATTTCTCCGGCCGACTTGGCCGCCGGAGCCTCGGCGCAGGAGGCAGCCAAGAGCGCGTTCGGTTTGGATTCGCGGCGGGCGCTTATTCTGGTGTTCGGCGGTTCGCAGGGCTCTAACCGGATGAACGACTTCATTATCGGCAACCTAGAAATACTGCTTTCTAAATTTCAGATTTTGCACATCGTCGGTAAGGAAAAATTCGCCGATTATAAAAATCAGTTTGAATTCACCACGAAAAATTTTTCTCCGGTGCTATTGGGCGGTTATAAATATTTTGATTTTCTGGAAGACCGGATCGGTCAGGCGCTTAAAGCCGCTGACGTGGTGATGGCGCGGGGCGGTTCGGGGGCGATCTTTGATGTGGCGGCGGCCGGTAAGCCGGCAGTCATCATCCCTTTCCCAGAGGCGTCCGCCGATCACCAGAAAGAAAATGCCTATGAATATGCCGCCACCGGAGCGGCGGTAGTTATTGAACAGGAGAATCTTTTCTTGAGCATCTTTTTGAATGAAGTAGAAAAGATTTTAGGCACTTCGGATATTGCCTCTAAAATGTCCGCCGCCGCTCTCAACTTTGCCAAACCCGATTCTGCCGAGAAAATCTCCGTTGATATTCTGGGGCTGATACACTAATTTGTTGATATGACGGCTAAGCCAAAAGAAAGCGTTCGTGTTCGTATCGCGCCTTCCCCGACGGGTTATATGCACATCGGGACGGTGCGCACTGCTCTGTTCAACTGGATATTCGCTAAACAGCATGGCGGTGATTTTATATTACGTATTGAAGATACCGACCTTGAGCGTTCTAAAAAGGAATATGAAGAGGATCTGATCGAAAATTTGAAATGGCTTGGGTTGACCTGGGATGAAGGTCCGGGGGAAACGAATAACGAATTACGAATAACGAATAACGGTAAATACGGACCATACAGGCAAACGGAGAGGTTGGATCTTTACGAAAAGTATTTAAGCGGGCTTTTGGAGGAAGGAAAGGCTTATTATTGTTTTTGCTCTAAGGATCAGCTGGAAAATGAGAGGCAGGCAATGCTGGCACAAGGGTTTGCCCCAAAATACAGCGGCCGTTGCCGGACGATCAATCTAATGGAGGCGGAAGAGCGGGCGAAGAAAGGCGAGGAATCGGTGATTCGTCTGAAGGTCGCCGATCAAAAGATTTCTTTCAAAGACCTTATTCGTGATGACGTTTCCTTTGAGGCGGGCCTGATCGGGGACTTCGTGATCGCTAAAAATCCGCGCTCTCCATTATATAATTTCGCGGTGGTCGTGGATGACGCGGATATGAAGATCTCACACGTTATCCGCGGAGAAGAGCATTTATCCAATACCCCGCGGCAGATACTCATCCAGGAGGCGTTGAACCTGAAACAGCCGTATTATGCCCACATTCCACTGATCCTGAACGCTGACCGGAGCAAGATGTCCAAGCGAGCCGGCGATACCGCTATTAAGGATTATCGCGCGCAGGGATATCTGCCCGAAGCGATACTGAACTTTTTGGTTTTACTTGGCTGGCATCCCCAAAATGACAAGGAAATTTTTACTTTGGAAGAGCTGATCGCCGAGTTTGATCTGGGGCGTGTTCAAAAAGCCGGGGCGGTTTTTAATGTTGATAAACTGGACTGGATCAGCGCGCATTATTTGCGGGCGATGGATGATAAAAAGCTCGCGGAACTTTTGGATATTAAACCGACCGAGCAGAATCTGAAGATCGTGGGAATGACTAAGGAGCGAATGAAAAAGCTGACCGACTTCAAAGAGCTGGCCGGATTTTACGTGGAATTACCGGAATATTCTCCGGAGCTTTTGATCTGGAAGGATTCCCCGGTAGAAAAGATCGTCGCGAACCTGAAAGAATCTTCGCAGATTTTGTCCGCGGTGGTCAGTGACGATTTCTTGAAGGGTAAATTAGAAAAAGTGTTGATGCCAATCGCCGAAGCCAAAGGAAAAGGGGACGTGTTGTGGCCATTGCGCGTTGCCATATCCGGTTTAGAAAAATCCCCCGGTCCTTTTGAAATTATGGAAGTACTCGGCAAAAAAGAGACTTTGGCTAGAGTAGCCGCGGCTATTAAAATGATCAGCGCCCTCTAAGCGTTCTACTCACTTCTTTTTCTAGTTCTTCAAAGATGGCAATTTCTTTACGCGCTCCCTTTGGTATTCCTCCCATTAAGCCGTCCACAATCTTAACCAGGAGAGACCGCCCAAACAACTCTTTCAAATTGGTTATTATTTTCGATACTATTTCCTTTTCAAGCTGAAGTTGGCGTACCGCATCCTCTATTTGTTCTAATTCACCGCTCCGGATTGTTTCTTGTAACTTTCTTATTTCACTAAGCCGGCGGCGGGTCGTGACAGCAATCGACGGCATAGCGTTAATCATTACCAGGTCGGCTTTATAGTAGTATTCACCATCAAGAATTTGTTTGAATTTCTTCGGGCTTGAACTGGTCAGCCAAAATTCGGCTTTTTCTGGCGCGACCGGCTTCGTCACATAGCGGTCACCCTGAAGATCGCAGTAGGAACGCACATTTTTAGCCACAATATTGGTTAGCTCGCCCATATTGTATTGCTTTAGCTCATCCAGTAGCACTTTTTCTTCCGGCGTTGCCGTGCCATCAAGATAGCGTTTTGCGAGGTTCTCGGATTTTTCCAAAAGAGCTTTTTCGTAAGTTTCTTTCGACTGCTCTCGCAACTCATCCCAAGCATCGGGGTCATAATAGTTCATCTCCAAGACCAACGTTTTTAATTCTTTAGGACGCTCTTTTCCGGCCGCTTCTTCCCCTGTCCTGTTCTTTGGTGATTGGTGTGAGGACTTTTCCAATTCTTTTTCCAGTCTTTCGAGGCCATCATGTTCAATATTTTCTTCGGCCGGTTTTTGTGTGGCTTCCAGACCGGCTTCCTTAAACTTTTCCATAGCAATATTGTATCACGAATTGTATGCTGTAATTAGAGAATGAAGCGAAGCTTTATGGCCATTTTTCTCCTGTTTATATTCATAGGCTATACCGTTCAGCCTGCTTTTGCGTCTTCTGCGGACGACCTGCGGAAAGCCATTGAGGAGAAGGCCAAGGGTTTACTGGAAATAAACAATCAGATCCAGGCGACCCAGAAACAGCTGGATGTTACTCAAAGTCAGAAAAATTCGCTCAACAAGGAACTCAAAACAATCGATTACAACATCAGTCAGCTCAATTTAAACATCAAATCTAGCCAGATCAACATTGAAAAGCTGGGGTTGGAACTGCAGGAGGTTCAAATGGACATTAATCAGATCAATGATTCCATCGGGAATCGTAAATTGACCCTGGTAAAACTTCTGCGTGAATTATATGAAAAAGACAACGAGGGTTCACTGGTAATTTTATTGAAGAATCGCAGTTTGGCCGACAGCATCTTGGAAAGCGAAACCATTTCCAGTCTTAATCAGGGAATTTCATCCGAAGTAGCTGATCTAACCGAACTGAATAAACAACTCAACGTCAAATTTCAAACTACCTCTTCAAAAAAGAAAAATATTGAAATAGAAAATAGTAATCTCAAAAACCGAAAAGGAATCGTTCAGGATCAGAAGCAGGAACGATCCACCTTGCTTGCTCAAACCAAAAATCAGGAAAAACTTTTTGCTTCACTGCTTAGCAATCTGGATAAAAAGCAGGCGGAAATTTCCGCGGAGATCGAAAAAATTGAAGAAGAGTTGCGTTCCAAGATAGACCCGTCCATCTTACCGATCCCGCGGCCGGGTGTTCTGGCGATGCCGGTCAGAGGAATTTTCACGCAAGGCTATGGACGCACCGAGTTCGCCCGCAATGGCTATCGTGGGCAATTTCACAACGGCGTGGACATTGCCGCTCCGATCGGCACGGAAATATTGACGGCCGAGGATGGGGAAGTAATCGCGACCGGCGACCAGGACCGTTTTTGCAATAGGGGAGCGTACGGCAAGTTTATTGTTGTTAAGCACGAAAACAATCTGACGACCTTATACGCTCATTTGTCCAGGATCGGCGTCAGCGTTGGCGCGACAATTAGCAGGGGAGACGTGATCGGTTATGTCGGCCGCACCGGCTACGCCACTGGCCCGCACCTGCACTTTACCGTTTATGCCGGGCCCACGTTTTATATGGGAGCGAGCCGAACTTGTAGCTCAATGCCCCTCGGCGGTTATCTTGACCCGATGGACTACCTGGCGAAGTAGGAATTTAGAATCATGAATTATGAATAACGAATTATGTCGGTCATTACGGACAACATCCTTACAAACTGGAGTTTGTAAGGATGTTGTATGGGGCAATTTTACCTTTTTCAGCGCCAGTCATTGCGGGACTTTTTTCTTTGTAATTCCGATCCCGTCCTTTGTCATTCCGGCCTTGAGCCGGAATCCAGTGTATGATTCTGGATTCCCGCTGGAGTTTACCCCGTACCGCGATACGGGGCGGGAATGACAGGGGGTGCACCATTGTGAATCCCAACTTCGCCCCGCCTGTCATTGCGATCCGCCAGCCGGCGGAGAAGCAATCTTACGTTGATATTATTGTAAGATCGCCACAGCCTTCAGCCTCGCGATGACGGCATTTCTGGTCTCCAACCTGCTAAACTTTAACTATGGACCTAAAACTCAAAACTTTCTTTGCGATCATTGTTATGGTCATTGTCGTCGTGGTCCCTAGTCCCTCTTTGGCTGCTTTGCCCGGTCAGGGAATTATTGATAAAGCCGGTGAATTTACCGAGGGTATTGAGAAAAAATTGGACAGCGCCGAAGCGGTAAAAACTATAGAAAAGAATCTTCCCAGCCAGGAGGAAACCAAAGGCTTTTTACGCTCCGTCGGCAATCTGCTTTTTATCCTGATCCGGTTCGTCGCCAACGTTTTTGATTGGGCGCTGGAAGTTCTGACTTCCGCGGTCTATCTGATAGCAGACAGAATCGGATTAGGATTTTTCAGGAACTAACCGGATTAATTTCTAATAACGAATTTCTAATTTCTATTCAATGAGTAATTAGGCATTTATTAGTAATTAGATATTAGGAATTAGTAATTTTGGGTCTTTGGTATACTGAAGGTAATGGCGAAACCTTATTTGTCAGTCATTGTCCCCGCCTATAACGAAGCTAAGCGCCTGCCGCTCACGCTTATTGATGTTGACAGGCATCTTGCTAGCCAGGAATACTCGTATGAAATTTTGGTCGTCAGCGACGGTTCATCAGACGCCACGGCGGAAATCGTGGAGCGTTTTAAGCCGCTGATAGAAAATTTAAAATTGCTGAATCAGCCGAAAAACCGAGGCAAGGGAGAGGCGGTACGCGAGGGGATGCTGGCGGCAAAAGGAAACTGGCGGGTTTTTATGGATGCCGACAACTCCACTGCCATCGTTGAGTTTAATAAGATGATCCCTTATTTAGATGAAGGGTATGAAATAGTGATCGGTTCGCGGGCAGTCCGCGGAGCGAAGGTTGATCCTCACCCGAAGCTATTTCAGCAGATAGCCGGTAAGCTGGGAAATCTCTTCATTCAAATATTTTTATTGCGGGGCATCTGGGATACCCAATGCGGGTTCAAGTGTTTTTCGGAAGAGGCGGCCAAGCGGATATTCCCGCTGATGAAGATAGCCGATTGGGCATTTGACGTGGAGACTTTGGCTTTGGCAAAAGCCATGGGCTATCGGATCAAAGAAATGCCGATCCATTGGGTCAACGATCTCCGGACTCATTTGAAGTGGTGGTCGTTCTTAAAAGTTCTCGTGGATGTCCTGAAAATAAAATGGTGGCTTTGGAGAAAGGCTTACCGGTTTGATATTTAACCCGATCTCTTATACCATTTACTAATTACTAACCACCAACAACCAATTAACTAATTGTATGGAATATCATTTAACACCCGAAAGACTGGAGGAATTAAAAAACGAGTTAGCAAAATTAAAAACCGAAAAGAGAGGAGACGTCGCTGAGCGTTTGAAGCGCGCCAAAGAACTTGGTGATCTTTCCGAGAACGCCGAATACATGGAAGCGCGGGATGAGCAGGTTCAGGTTGAAACACGCATTGCCGAGCTGGAAGACATGATAAAAAATGCCGTTTTGATCAAGCAGGGCAGTGGCGACAAAGTACAGATCGGTTCAACTATTGAGGTTGAGAAAAATGGACAAAAATTGACCCTGTCTATCGTCGGGCCGAACGAAACCGATCCTACCGGCGGCAAGATTTCCAACGAATCACCGCTTGGCAAGGCTTTTGCCGGACACTCAAAGGGGGATAGCGTGAAAGTTAAAACCCCGGCCGGGGAAATGACCTACAAGATTGTCAGCATTAAATAGTTCATAGGCCGTAGCTCTATACCATTTAAAATGTTGGAGGACCTCATAAAAGAACGGCTAAAAAAGAAAGCCGAGCTGGAAAAGCTTGGGCAGAGTCTCTATCCGTCAAAAGTTAAGCGCACATATTTAGCTGGCGCCGCTTTTAAAGATTTTGACGCGTTGGCGAAAAAGAAGACGAAACTTTGGTTGGCCGGCCGGCTAATGGGTTTGCGCGTTCAGGGCGGCGTGGCTTTTGCTGATCTGGCGGACGAGAGCGGCCGCATCCAGATAGTATTTACTAAAGCCAAACTGACCAATTTCCAGACCCTCAAGGAGAATCTGGACATCGGAGATTTCGTGGAAGTTTCCGGGCCGCTTTTTAAAACAAAAAAAGGAGAGAAAAGCGTCGAGGTGAAGAGCTTGCGAGTGATCGTCAAGGCGATCCGGCCGCTTCCTTCGGTTTGGCACGGCCTGCAGGACGTGGAAGAGCGCTTCCGGAAGCGCTATTTGGATTTACTGCTTAATTCCGAGAGTCGGGAGAAGCTCGTTAAGCGTTCGGAGATCGTCGATCAATTGCGCAAAGCTTTGACCACGGAAGGATTTTTGGAAGTGGAGACGCCGATTCTTCAGCCGATCCCCGGAGGAGCGAAAGCCCGGCCATTTGTGACCCATCACAATGCTTTTGATGTGGATTTTTATTTACGCGTCGCGCCGGAGCTTTATCTAAAGCGTCTGTTGGTGGGCGGAATGGAAAAAGTTTTTGAGATCGGCAAAAATTTCCGCAACGAAGGAATGGATCGCGACCACAATCCCGAATTTACCGCGCTGGAGCTCTATTGGGCTTATCAGGATTATCAAGGGCTGATGAAATTCACGCGGAAATTATTGAAAAAACTTATTCCCGGAAAATGGTCTACGACAACTTTTGCTGAAATATTTAAAAAACATTCCGGAAAAGATTATAAATCAGTCCCGGGGGATCAGCTGGATGAAGTCTTTAAACATGAGGTTCGTCCGAAGATCGTTGAGCCGACATTTGTGACCGATTATCCGGAATCTTTAATGCCGCTCGCTAAATTGCACGAGAAAGATAAAACTTTAACCGAGAGTTTTCAGTTGATCGTCAACGGCGCGGAAATTATTAAAGGATTTTCCGAACTGAATGATCCGGTGTTCCAGCGCGAGCAGATGGAGCGTCAAGAAAAATCTTTCCGAGCAGGCGATGCAGAGGCGTCGCGCAAAGACGAAGACTTTTTAGAGGCGTTGGAACATGGCATGCCCCCCGCCGCTGGTTTAGGTATTGGCATTGACCGTCTTGTCGCCATCGCCACCAAAGCACACGCGGTAAAGGAGATCATTTTGTTCCCGACGCTTAAACCAAAAAATAGCGACTAGCTGTCAGTCATTGCGAGGCCGGAGGCCGCGGCAATCTTACATTTAAGTTAGAGGTGCCCAAAATGCCCGCCCACCTCCGGCGGGGCTTAAAATGTGCCTGCCTACCGGTCAGGCAGGCCTATTTTAGCTCTATCCCGGCCGGAGACCGGGGGCTTGACAGAATAGGTTAATCCATGCTATAATTTAATCATCCTCAAGTGAGGATTTAGCACCTTTCCAAACACCAAAAACCTCGAATCAAGGAGATGGCTCATGAAGAACACAAAGAAGGAGATGATCGTTCAGCTCGACCTCTCCGAGTTTGAAAAGAAAGGCGGTCCGATGACTTCGAAGGAAGCTGTGGCGTTGATAAAGAAGCTGGGATATCGTCCTGCCACACTGAAAGATTTTTTGCGGGAATCAAATTCGTCGTGGCGTACGGACTATTATTTCCTCACGCTACGGAAGTACTAAGGTTTCCGGAGGGTTTTCCTAAAAATCCTTCTCGCCCAGTGCCAAGTTTGTGAAAACAAACTTTGGTTCTGGGCTCTGTCCTCGGATGTGCGTCCGAGCTGATAAGTCCAAAAGGACGAAACAGAGAACGTTTTTATAGTAACCCAGCAAAGAGGAGGTGTCAGATGTGTGAGTTCCGCAGTCTTCCAAAAAAAGAAAAGGGCGAAAAAGAGAAGGCGGAGAAGCCGGAGGGATTTGGTTCCTTCGATCGGCTCCAGGCAGAAGCCGAAAAGCTGGTCGCCATCCTGAAGGAGCGGGAAACGGGGATGTTCACCTGGCATATGTGTGTCCACAGCCAGATGAAGGTTGTCCACGACCTGCTCCACCCGATCTTCAAGTAGTACCCAGCCCCTCTTCGGAGGGGTTTTTCTTTATCATTTCTAAACTTTTAACAAACTCACGTATCTAAACGACCGTTTGGATAAGTGAGTTTCTAAAACGGGCGAGTAATTTCTGAAGGTTTAACCTGCCTACCGGCAGGCAGGCGCGCCAAACCTCCAACCACTACTACGCGTAGTAGTGGTTGGAACGAAGTAAATAAATTTTTACTAATTTCTTTCAGAGAGCGCGCAAAATTTTGGATAGTTTAACGCGTTAAACTATCCAATTCTGCCCTTGCGTTAAAATCCTAAATGTATTAAAATACCTGACGGTTCAATTGAGGAGGATTTAGTGGACAAATATCTTGATCCGGAACAGATGAACGAAGCCCTGAAGGGCGCGACGATTACCGGTTTCCGGCCGCTACTGAATGGTCGGGATGTTTTGTTGGAAACTACCGCCGGTTCCGTGCTGATGACCAATGAAATAAGCTACAAGTTTCTTGGAGGTTCCGAAGTAAAAGCGGCCGTTTCTGAAGTTCCATTTTTGTCAGACAACGGATGTTAGCGTCCCCGAAAGGGGACTTTTTGTTTTCCTCACTTTTTACATTTAACTTTTTTACCTTATACTTATTTGTATGTTGGATATTGAATTAGTCCGTAAAAATCCCGACCAGGTAAAAGAAGGGGTCGCTAAAAAGAAAGTTCCGGCGAGTGTCGTGGACGAGCTTTTGAGTTTGGATAATTCTTGGCGGGAGCAGGTGCAGAAAATTGAAGGATTGCGCGCGAAATTAAATCAGTTAAGCAAAGAAAGGAAAATCGATGAAGCAAAGCAGGTTAAAGAGCAATTAAAAAGTGAGGAATCCCAACTCCCCGAGTTGGAAGAAAAACGAAAATTGGCTTGGATAAAATTGCCGAACCTTCCCGCCGATGACATTCCGGTTGGGCCGGATGAATCGGGGAACAAGCCAGTCCGACAGTGGGGGAAAGTCCCGCAGTTTAATTTTGAACCAAAAGACCACCTAGCGCTCGGAGAAACGCTGGGAATTATTGATACTGAAACCGCTGGAAAAGTTTCCGGCAGCCGCTTTGCCTATTTGAAAGGGGATGCTGTGTTGCTGCAGATGGCGATCATTAAATTTGTTTTTGACACGCTCGGCAATGAAAAGGTTTTAAAAAAGATCGCGAATCAAGTTGAAAAAGGATATTCGCCAAAACCGTTCATTCCCGTTCTCCCACCAGTGATGATCAAGCCGGATGTATTTAAGAGGATGGGACGTTTGGACCCGGGGCAGGAAGAAGAACGTTACCATTTGCAGACTGATGACCTCTATTTGGTGGGTAGCGCCGAGCATACACTTGGTCCGATTCACATGGATTCCACGATTCCGGAGGACCATCTGCCGATCCGCTACATAGGTTATTCCACCAGCTTCCGTCGTGAGGCCGGTTCACACGGAAAAGACGTGAAAGGAATTTTACGCATGCATCAATTTGATAAGTTGGAAATGGAATCTTTCACAACTCCGGAAAACTCTCGAAAAGAGCAGGATTTTATTGTTGGCATTCAGGAATATTTAATGCAACAACTGAGCATTCCTTATCAGGTGGTGGCAGTTTGCACCGGCGATATGGGAGGGCCGGATTATCGGCAGATAGATATTGAGGCCTGGCTTCCCGGTCAGGATAAATATCGTGAGACGCACACTTCCGATCTGATGACCGATTATCAATCGCGCCGATTGGGTACTCGGGTTAAACGTAAAGATAATAAAACTGAATTAGTCCACATGAACGACGCGACCGCTTTCGCGATCGGCCGAATTATTATCGCGATCCTGGAAAATTATCAAACTAAAGAGGGGACGGTGATGGTTCCGAAAGTTCTGCGGAAATTAGTCGGCAAAAAAGAGATCAGAAGTAATCGCGAATAAATTGTCATTCCGGCCTTGAGCCGGAATCCAGAATCATACACTAGATTCCCGCCTCCGCGGGAATGACAAAGCCTTGGATTCCCGCTGGAGTTTACCCCGTACCGCGATACGGGGCGGGAATGACAGACAGCAAAAACCCCGCTAAACAGCGGGGTTTTTATTTGAAAAATACCACCAATCCTTAAGCGCACGGACCGCGATCCAAGCATCGGTACCGAACGGGCCGATCTTGAAGGGAATCAGCAGGTTGACGAGCTCATTTCCGATAACTAACGCAAAGCAGAACATTAGATCGAAGGATACCGGAATTTTCAAGGTCAACCACGTCAGGTAGTAAAAGCCGATGATCATGGCGCAGGCCGACAGCGTGACCAACGGACCGGCGACCGCGACAATCAATTGTTCTTTCGGGTGGCGGTAGCGGTAGTAAAGAGCTTCCGGGTTGTCTTTTTCCTGGGCTTCGTCTCCCAATTCACCGATGCACCGCGATTCGGCCATTATCGTGGGAATTCCGATGATCACTTTCGTGCCGTTTTTCAAAACTTGAGAAAAGAGATTAAAAATTCCGATCCTAAAAATCAGCACCCGCATCCCGAATTTTCTCTGAAAATAATAATGTCCGAATTCATGAATGATCAGTTCGATCGGCACGAAGAAGATAAACCAGATCAGGAATGCCCGATTCGTTTCCTGGGCGTGATCCAGAAGGAAGTCATACATACCGTCTCCTTTGTCTGTTAAGGAAGCTGGTAGGATTCTACTACAAATAACTATTTTTGTCCAGGAAAAACGGATTAGCCGGTCTAGTTTACTTACCTTTTCAAATAGCAGGTTTTATGATAGAATAATGAAAATGAACGGACTTAAAACCTGGATTGGGATTGATAAAAAAGCGGTCCAGCGCAATATCCAACTTTTTCGTAAATTAGTCGGCGGGAAGACTAAAATTTTTGCCGTGGTTAAATCTAACGCGTATGGGCACGGTCTTTTAACTTTTTCTAAATTGGCCAATTCTTTTAGGGTTGACCCCCACACCAAACGAGGAGGGATGGGAAAATTCAAAGCTCCTCGTTATGGTGTGGGGGTAGACGGTTTTTGTGTTGATAGCGTCATTGAGGGAATGAAGCTGCGAGAGGAGGGGATAGAAAAGACCATCTTGGTTCTCGGTCCGACTTTTAAAAATCTTCTGAAAGATGCCGCTAAAAATGATATCACTATCACCATTTCCGGCATGGACGCGCTGAAAGAACTAAAAGCATCAAAATATCATCCGGAGTTTCATTTAAAGATAGATACCGGCATGCATCGTCAGGGGTTCTATGTCGAACAACTTCCCGAAGTTATTCGACAAGTTAAAAGTTTAAAGTTTAACGTTGAAAGTTTGCTTACGGGGGCCTACACCCATTTCGCTTCCGCTAAAGACGTCAATTACCCGACTTTTACAGACGGGCAATTTGCTGAATTTCAAAAAGCCGTCAGAGTTTTGGAGAAGGCCGGATTTAAAAACCTTACGAAGCACGCGGCGGCCACTGGCGGCACTTTAGTGAACAAAAAATATCATCTGGATGCTGTTCGGATAGGCATCGGACTTTACGGTTTGTGGCCATCCACGGAATTGGGTATTCAGATGGAGAAGATCAAACTAGAGCCGGTTCTGTCGTGGCATTCTTTGGTCAGCGAAGTTAAAGAGGTCGCGGCCGGGGATTATGTCGGGTATGATCTGACCGAGCGAGTTGCTAGAAATTCTAGGATCGCGGTGGTGCCGATCGGTTATTGGCATGGCTACCCGCGTTCATTGTCGGGAGTCGGGGAGGTGTTGATCAGCGGGAAAAAGTCCAGAGTTTTGGGTCGGGTTTCCATGGATATGATCGTAATTGATGTAACCGGCATGAAAGTGAAACGGGGAGACAAAGTAACCCTGATCGGCAACCAGGGTTCCGCCGAAATGAGCGCTTATGAAGTTGCCCGCCGCGCCGGAGGGGCTAGCTATTATGAGTTGCTCACCAGGATCAATCCGCTGATTGAGAGGGTTGTTAAATAGCGGCATGTTTAATGGGACAAGAAGATGATGACTAAAAAGTTATTCTTCTCCAGAACCGAAAAAAGACGTCATTATCGGAAGCTAAGGATAAAACTTTATCTGGTGGCTGGAGTGTTTTGCGCGGCGGGCCTGGCCGTTTTTTATTTCTTATTCAATGCCCCATTTCTGCGGATAAAAAAATTTGACGTATCGGGCCCGGTGGATTTACAGGAAATTAGAGGCGAGTTGCTGAAGGGAGACCTGGCGCGGATCCTGGGCTTTGCTAACTTTTTCTCCTGGCCATCGGAGATTAACGGCTTTAAGGTTGAAAAAGATCTGCTGACCGGCACCCTAAAGATAATTGCTAATTTATCCGGCCGGTTCGCGATCTGGTGCGACAAGGAATGTTTTTGGGTTAACGCTTCAGGTCAGGTATTGGAATCCGCGCCGGACACCGAAGGCGCCGCCATTCCAAAAATAATCGGCAGTTCGGAGGGAACTCTTAAAGTAGGAAGCTGGGTGATGTCCGCGGATAAATTTGAAAATATACAAGAGATAGTCTTTGGACTGGGACAACTATCTATTGGTGTTCGGGAATATAAATTCAATAAGACTCTTCAGGAGCTGATTGCTTTTGGCGTGCACGGGGAAAAGATCATTTTTAGTATCCGGTTCAGTCCTTCAGCAAAAATATTTTCTTATTTACAGGAATTATCATCTTCCGGAAAATTAAAAACCTCCGAGTATGTTGATTTTACCGTGGAGAATAGGATTTACCTAAAGTCAAAGTAGAATTATGAATTATGAATGATGAATTAGGCTTTGGGAATAAATCGCACCCTCCATAATTCGTTATTCATAATTCTTTATTCAAGTTTATAGATGAACATTGAAGTGCCGGCGCGGGCATACGCTTCGCCGGTTAGCCACAAGTATTGGTCTTCCGGATTAAGTGAGCGTCTCGCTAAATCTAATTTCGTCGTTGAGACCGCCAGCCAGCGAATATTTTCCTCTAATGGGTTGCCTCGCGCCGGCCACCATTCTTCCGAGGTTTCTCCGATATGATATTTAATATCCCCGCCACCGTAATAATCCACGGCTATGTTTTCATTCTCCGGCAGGTTTAACGTGATCCAGTTTTTCAGGTCGGTGAGGTCCTGCCCCCAGTCATAATCGGAACCCGAGGCATACAGGTGTCCATTTTGCGTTCCTCCCGTTATTAAGTTGAAGAATGGTAGAAAGTTCGGATAGGCGATCAGTGAAGCGGTGAAATAGCCAGCTACCAACAGGAACAAGAAAGCGCTTTTGGCGGAAATTTGAAGAAATCTTTCATAAACAATAAATATCCGGATCACCCAATTTTTGTCCGGCTCGATCGGATTGGCGTGGAACCATTTCTTAATTTCTCCAGCGGTTAGAATATAAATAAAGGGCAGAATTGGAAGGAGACCGCGTAATCCGGCGCCCGGAGTAAAAAATACCGCCCAGCCGGCATAAAGAATAATAAATATTAGGAGACTAAATTCCGTAAAATTAGTGCTTAAATAACCGGAGAATTCCCGGGTCCGTGTTCTGATCACCCGGCCGATTCCCCGGATGAGATTCCAAATTGCCAGAACAACCGCGAACAGAATTAGCAATAAGGAAGCGACCGGCTCTTTAAGTAGGAATAATACCGGTAGTTTTGATGATGCTTGCTCCTGCCCGGAGACCATCGCTCCCAGCAAGTAATGGCCGATGGATCTCGCCACCGGAATGCCGGAAAGCTGTTGCACCGTTGATGACAGCCATGCAGGCTTGGCGGAGAAGAGCAAGAACTCCGTGTCCGATTGCTGTTTGTTAACGGGGTAATTAAGTGTCGCGTCAAAATAAATAGCAAAAACCAACAGATACCCTACCAAAAAAACACCCAGTATCATCCGAAAATATTTTAGCGCGCGCTTGGTGAATATCTCCGCCCTGTTCTCCCGGGGCGTGATCGGCCAATCTTGGCGTACTTGATTGCAATAAAAAACGGCCGTCAGCAGCGCGAAGTAGGGGATAAGTGTCAGGGCGGAGAAGCTGGACGCCTGGGCGGCCCCGAATGCCAATCCGGCCAGGAAAAATCTTTTTTTTGAAGGACGGTCTAAAAAAGCAGTGAAAGAAATTATAGATAATCCGATTGTTAGCGCTGTTAGGATATCACCGGTGGCATAGTGTCCATGCGCGAGTAGCGTCGGCGAAAGACCGAATAAAAATGCCGGCAATAACGCCCACCAGTTGCCGATCAGATTACGGCTGAAAAAATAAATTAACGCGATGAAGGCCAGAGAAAAAAAGATCGTTACCCACCTAGTTTGGTCAATAATATTATCGGGACTATTTCCGGACTCATATAGAAAGTTTTTACTCACCTCTTCACTGTTATTGATATCTTTCTCCCAATTGATATTTTGATTAGGAAATTTTACCTTATTCCAAAGCAAGGGAATGGCGGTCAATATTTTGCCTAAAGGCGGTTTTTCAATGCCGATTCGGTAGTCCTGTAGCCATAGAGCGGCATAACCCGAGGCGATTTGAGCCGGTTCCGCGGCTACCGGAGCGTCTTGGTCGGCGGTTTTTATCATTATTACGCCCGAAAGGAACAAAATGCCGGCCAGCGCCAATAGCGGAATAATCTTGGTTAATTTGGCCATTACCTTTATTATAGCTTGATTTTAGTATCTACTTTACAAACTTTAGGAACTTTATAAACTTTATTAACTATGTCTTTGATCAAGTTTCCTAAAGACGACAAAACTTATCGCTGGACCAGCCATATTAAAGGTAAGATGGTTTTTTATGGTTTATCTCCGCAAAAGATTTTGACGGTCTTAAAAAGCCCGGACCGCAAAGAGGAGGGGATCGCGCTTGATACTTTGGCGGTAATGAAGCGAAATGATACGCCAAAACGGAAGCAGGAGATCTGGGTAATGTACGCCGTCGGCCCCAGTGAATCAACAAGTAAAAAGTTTAATGTAAAAAGTTCCAAGAGAGTAATGATTTCGGCTTGGCGTTACCCCGGCAAAAGTAAGCCCGGAAAGCAAATTCCGATTCCGGATGATATTCTTATGGAAATAAAAGAGTGGTTCGGCCCCGCTCACCACAAGTAATTCGGTGATAAAAAAATCCCCCGTCTGGCGGGGGATTCGTGTTAACTCATCAACCTTCTCTTCAAAAATTCCTTCGCGACCAACAGAGTCTGAACTTCGCTGGTGCCTTCAAATATCCGATTAACCCGGAAATCCCGGTAGATTCGTTCCATCTTGTACTCGGCGATGTATCCGGCCCCACCCATCGTTTGCAGAGCCCGGTCGATTGCCCAGAAGCCGTCCTCGGCGCAAATGTGTTTCACTGCCGCCGCAATTTCTCGGATACTCGCCGGATTTTTTTCGTACGCATCAAGAGCCTGATTGACCAGCGCTTCCATCATGATCCGGGTGATCTCAATCTTGCCGACGGCTAGCTGAGTCGCCTGGTATTCATAAAGAGGTTTGCCGCTGATCATCCTGCTTTTGATGAAATCAAGCATGATTTCTTGAGCTCGCTCTAACGCGCCGACACATCCGGCTCCAAGGGTGATGCGCGACTGATTGAATACGTTCATCACAATCTTGAATCCTTGGCCGACTTCGCCGATAAGGTTATTGTCGGGGATGAAAACGTTATCAAGCGAGAAAGCGCTGGTACACGAAGCGTGCAAGCCCATCTTTTCTTCCGAAACTTTCGTGATTTTAAATCCTTCAGATTTGGTCGGAACGATCAGTACGATCATCGTCTTTTTCCTGTTTTCATCGGTTTCATCCTCGTACTTTGCGGTCTGTGCAAGGACGATGATGAAATCTGCGATCGCTCCGTTGGAAATGAACTGTTTGGCGCCGTCCAGTCTCCATCCACCGTCAACTTTTTTGGCGAAAGTGGAGATACTGGCAACATCCGAGCCGACGTTCGGTTCGGTCGTCGCGTAAGCGCCGATGATCTCACCGCGGATGCCCCGCGGTAGCCAATCCATCTTCTGCTTCTCGCTTCCATAAAGAGCGATTGGTTTCAATCCAAGACTGGTATGCGCCCCTAACATCACGGCCAGCGAGCCATGATATTTAGAGATTTCCCGCATCATCACGGCGAAACCGCGAAGACCTAGTCCGGAGCCCCCATACTTTTCATCAAATGGAACACCGTAGAATCCGAGATCCGCCATCTCTTTGATGATTTCCGGCAGAATGCGGTGCTCACTCTCCATTTTGTCGACGTTCGGCTCAATCCTTTTTTCGCAGAAATCGTGAACCACCTCCTTCAGCATTTCCAGCTCTTCCGATTTGTCCGAATCCTTTGATGGTTCGACAACCGGAGCGCTCATTTCCAGTTCCGGAACTTTTATTTCAACATCGGACTTCGCCTCGCCCGTCTCACCCGTGGTATGACCGAGGGTGGCCGTGCTACGGCCGAGGGGAGCCGGTGCTTTCTTTGGCAACTGGCCGATTCCGGAAAGGAACTTTTCCAATCCCTTGCGCGCGTCTTCAGTTTTGAGGACTGCGGCAAAACATTCTTGTTCATAAATCAAACCGCTGGCCGGTACATTCAACTTTGAAGTGCAACACCTGTTAGCTCATAGAATACCTCATAGGG
>CAYHBX010000009.1:0-21109 GCA_964355005.1 uncultured Candidatus Saccharibacteria bacterium
CTCCGGTTTATCTAAACGCGCTTTCCGGGAAGGGCGTCCACGTCGTCACCGTCAATGAATACTTGGCGAAACGCGACACAGTTTGGATGGGGCAGATCTATCATGCCCTCGGTTTGAAAGTGGCTTGTTTGGTGCATGAAGGGGCGAAAATGTACGACCCCGCTTTCAAAATCGCTCCGCAGGGAGAGGTTTTGATCGACAAGGAACGCGATACCACCGGAAGTTTTTTGGTGCAAGAGGACTACTTGCGTCCAATCAGTCGCAGGGAAGCATATCAAGCCGATATTACTTATGGCACCAACCATGAATTCGGTTTTGACTATCTTCGCGACAATTTGGTCCACCGATTGGAAGACCAAGTTCAGAGGGAATTAAATTACGCCATCATTGATGAAGTGGACAGCATCTTAATCGACGAAGCGCGCACTCCTTTGATTATCTCCGCTCCCGACGCGGCCTCCAGTGATTTTTATAAAACCTTTTCCAAGATCGCCGAGCGATTAGAAGAGGGCGTGGATTACACCAAAGACGAAAAATTACGCGCGATCGAAATTACCGAGGAGGGAATCAATAAAGTAGAAAAAGCGATCAATGTTCAAAATATTTATTCCGCGGAAAATTTGCGCTTAACCCATTACCTCAACGAGAGCTTGAAGGCCAAGGCGTTATTTAAGCGTGATAAGGACTATGTGGTCAAAAACAATGAAATTATTTTAGTGGATCAATTCACCGGCCGGCTTTTGCCGGGCCGTCGCTATTCCGGCGGATTGCATCAGGCAATTGAAGCGAAAGAAGGCGTGCAGGTTCAGCAGGAATCCCGGACCTATGCTTCCATTTCCATTCAGAATTATTTCCGTTTGTACAAAAAGATCTCCGGCATGACCGGCACGGCGCAAACCTCCGCGGAGGAATTTGATAAAGTTTACAAGCTGGGCGTGGCCACTATCGTGCCGAACCGGGTAATGATCCGCAAAGATCTGCCTGATCTGATCTATAAAACTTCCAACGGAAAATATATGGCGATCGCCGCTGAAATTAAGGCGCGCCGCGAAAAGGGTCAGCCGGTGTTGATCGGCACGGTTTCTATCGCTAAAAACGAAGAGTTGGATAGAGCTTTGAGCGCGGCCGGTATCCCGCACGAAGTTTTGAACGCGAAGAACCACGAACGGGAAGGCGCGATCATTGCTCAAGCCGGCCGAGCAGGGGCGGTGACGGTAGCGACTAATATGGCCGGTCGCGGCGTGGATATTATTTTAGGCGGCAACCCTCCGGATATATCGGAGGCTCAAAAAGTTAAGGATGCCGGAGGTTTGCACGTTATTGGCACGGAGCGGCATGAATCTCGCCGTATTGATAATCAGTTGCGTGGCCGCTCCGGCCGCCAGGGCGATCCGGGTTCTTCTCAATTTTTCCTTTCCCTTGAAGACGATCTTTTGAAGATTTTCGGCGGCGCGCGCATCAAAGGAATGATGGAGTGGCTGAAAGTTCCGGAGGATATGCCGATCAGCGCCAAGTTGATCAATCGTTCGGTGTCGCAGGCGCAAGGAAAAGTGGAGGGGTTTAACTTTGACGCCCGCAAACATTTGCTGGAATACGATGACGTGATGAACAAGCAGCGGCTTTCAATTTACAAAAAACGGCAGGAAATACTAACCACTAACGACTTACGACTTACGAAGCCGACGCCGGGGGTCGGCTCTCCGACTAATAGCGTCGGAGCCAACGACGGCGCGGAAATTGCTATTGGGTTAAATTCGAGCAATCGTTCGCAAATTTTGGGGATGCTCGATTTTTTGTGGATGACGCATTTGGAAAACATGGAAGCGCTTTCCGAATCTGTCCGCCTGCGCGCGTATGGTCAGCACGATCCGTTGGTGGAATACCGCCGCGAAGGACATATGCTTTTCCAGCAGCTATTGGCAGAGTTTGAGCAGTGGATGAGCGAAAATAGTGAAAAGTTAAAAGTGACAAGTGAAAAAGGAGGCGTGGCAGCTCCCGCCCCGTTAAACATTTCACAGTCGCCAGTTAACTCCGGCAACGTCGGAAGGAACGCTCCCTGCCCGTGCGGTTCGGGCAAGAAGTACAAGAAATGCCACGGGGCATAGCATTGGGTATTATTAATAATAAAAATGGAACGCGTGCCAGAATTTAATGGGAAAGAAGAGGGCGGTTTGGGGAATGAGAATCCGGTTGAGATACCTGAGGGGATAATAGCCGCGATCGAGAAATACAAAAAAGAGATGGCGGATCCGGATCTTTCTGTTGAGCGATTCAAAGAATTAAACGAGGAGCACCGGAGAAAGATGGCCGGTGACTCTGATAATGATTTGTACTATCAGCTACAAACCTATAGGAACATGGATGCTCAAGGCGGGGAGGGTATTGGGATTCGCATACATCAGATAGAGGAAATCTTGCGGCAGCGAACAGGAATATAAGCAATGTCACAGAAAATAAAAAGCCCGACTGGTTAGGTCGGGGACTTTTTTGGTTCAGAGGAAAAGGATGGGCAGACGTGGGGGAGAGGCGTAGTGGTTCCGCAAATAAGACAGGAAAAGGTACCCGAGGGATTTTTGATTTCCGCAATGCGCCGTCGCAAATAAAAGGTCACCTGTGGAATCATTCCGGGAAGCGGGAAGTTTGTTCCGGTTTTCCATCGGTCGATCGCGGGGCGAGAGACGCCGAATTCCACAGCGATCTCCCTTTCCCCGCCGGTCGGATTCGCTTTCAAAAATTCCTGGACGAGCTTCTGCAGTTCTGCTTCATCGGGACTTGGCATCGCCAGCGCTCCTAAAATGTTCTGCAGCCATCCTAGCACAATATTAAAAAAAGCCGAACGAGTCGGCTCTTAATGAAGTTGTGCTACGCGTCGCGTTTCCTATGTCTTACATAAATGCTTATGGCCACAGCAGGAAGAACGATCGCCCACCACTGCCAGTTGATAAGGGTATAGCCGGTAATTGCGGGGATTGCGATGCCAAGCAAAAACCAGAAGGCGATGAGCAGCAATGGCTTCATTCGTCAATCTCCTTGTCTGTGTTCTGTAGAGAGAATATCACAATATTTATAAAATAAAAACCCCAGCTATGTTCTGCTGGGGTTGAGGAAAACTTTATTACACTGCGGACACTTAAGGTCCGCGAGCTTGCAGTCGCACTTCGTGCAGTAGGGATAAAGCGCCGTGCTTTGCGTGTCGGGGGTGATATTACATTCCTGACAGTAGCCATGGAAAAGCTTTGCTTCACAGGGAGGGTCATCGTGGTGTAAAACCATTTTGGCTTTTTCCTTCCCAAGCTCAACCTTCTCAAGCGTCACACAATTGTACCACCCGCCGTCGGCGCCTTTTTGTGGTTCAATTTTGGCAATGACCTCCATGATCAGCTTATCGTCGTCGTAGACTTTTACGCTGGCGGGCGCACGCGAACAGCCACCCTCGGATTCAATTTCCACGCGAATGTTGGGCATCACCGCCTCCTTGTTCGTGTTCTGCGGAGAGAATAACATTTTGGTATAATTAATTCAAATGGTAGGTTCGGATATTTGGCTTTTCACGTTGACGGCGATCCCGCAGACCTTGGCGGCAATGATCGCCCTAGTGGCGACTTTTGTGGTTTATAAATTGAGCCGGATCAGTGATCGCGTGGAAAAAGAAAGGAATTTGATCAAATCTTTTTTGCTCCATCTCCATCCCGACAAAGAGATCCATCACGTTGAAGGAATGCGAGGCGAAGAATTACTCACCGCGCTTCAGGAGGGAATTGCCAAACTGGACCCGGAGGAAAAAGACCTGGGTTTTAACGCGTTCAAAAAATTGGAAGCGTTGTTGAAAGAAGTGATTGAATCCTGGCATCTTCGTACCGGAGCTTCTGGCCGGCGGGTTTACGATTTTTTGAAACAAAAAGAATATATTTTTCGTAATCTGGTGCAGGCCCGAAAATACGCCCTTCATCTTTTGATGAGCTGTCTGTTCCTGACCACCATCCCCACCGTCGCTTCTTTGCTGGCTTTGCCGAACGTGGAATATTTCTCCGCCGATCTCTTGGCCGTTGTTTTTATCTTATCCGGCCTTGCTTCAATAAGCATTTTGGTCACCGCTCTTAGTGTTTGGAAAATAGCAAAACTATAAAATAAAATCCCGCCTATAAGGCTGGATTTTATTTACTAATCGGGCTGGCGGATCCTTTCAGGGTGCGGGTGACTTGGTTTTGCGGATTCGTGGTGTTGTTAGAGATGGTCATTTCAATTTCCACGCTATAAGCATCTAGCAGGGAGAGGTCGGCGGCGGACGGATTGGTCAGTGTGCTGACGATGAATTTGAGGTCATCAACTTTTACTTTTCCGGTGGTGATCGGTACGTCGTTCACCTGAATTTCCATTTCGGAAAGTTTGATCGTGGTTGAAGAGCCGGCAATGGAAAGTATTAGAGAAGAAGGGGGAGTGCCGGGAATCGGCGCGACCGCCGGATTGGATTCCCGGATCAAGCTTTGAATGCGAGTCATCGCGAAATTTAATTGATTAGAAACTTCTATCAACCCGCTTTGCTGTCCCTGGACGCGCAAAATAATCACCAAAATTCCGGTGAACATACCGGAAACCATCGCAAAAATCGCGACGTATAGCAAAAGCTCAATAAGAGTGAAACCTTTCTGACTCTTCATTTTTATAAGTATAACATCTAGACCGCGGTCGGATCAGAAAACATTATTGCTGCGGTTTTGGCCAAGATCTTGGCGTCCATCGACAATGTTCTGTTCTTTACATAATGCGAATCCAGCTCCAACTCTTTCAAAAACGGCAAACCGGAAGCGCCGCTGACCTGTGATAATCCCGTCAGCCCGGCTTTAGCCAGGATTAAGTGTTTATATTCCGCCGGGTAGTGTACTACCTCCTCCGGCTCGTGCGGCCGAGGCCCAACGAGCGCCATATCGCCCTTCAGAACGTTGATCAGTTGCGGCAATTCATCAATCCGGAATTTGCGAAGCAGACGCCCCACTTTAGTAACACGCGGATCTTTCTTCATTTTGAAAAACGGACCGTCCGTTCGTTCGTTAAGAACTTTCAGGAGCGGTTTGATTTGATGCGCCCCCTGATACATTGAGCGAAATTTAAAAACTCGGATTTTTTTGCCGTTGCTTACGCGATCCAAGCGGATGACGGCCGAGCCCCTTGATTCAATTCTGATAGCCGCCGCGATGACGGGATAAAGCGGCGCGGTTATCAACAACCCCAGCGCCGAACCGAATATGTCTATTAATCGATTCATATTATAATTTTAACATTCTCATGCGAGTCGCGCTTGTTCACGATTACTTAAATCAATATGGCGGAGCGGAGCGGGTATTGGAGTGTCTGATGGAAATGTTCCCGGAAGCGCCGGTTTTTACTTTGATGCACGACGCGGAACGCACCGGAAACCGATTTGTCAGCCGGGTCGCCAAAACCAGTTTTTTGGATTTTCCTTTCGCCCGGCGCAATCACCGGTTATTTATTCCTCTGATGCCTCTGGCGGCGAAAATGACCAATCTGGGAAGTGATTTTGATCTGATCATTTCCGACACTGCCGGATTTGCCAAAGGAATCCGCTACAACACCAAAACCACCCAGCATATTTCTTATATTCACACACCGCTCCGTTACGCCTGGGAGCAAGAAGGATACCTCGGTAATTTATTGTCCGATTTCCAATTGCTGATTTCTAAACCTATCCTGAATTATTTGCGCGGCTGGGATTATCGTTCGGGAAAGCGTCCGCAGGTATTGATCGCCAATTCCCAGTTCATCGCTAAAAAAATCCGTGATTATTACGGTCGCCCGGCAAAAGTGATTTATCCCCCCGTGGACACTTCGGTATTCTACCTCGATGTTAAAAGTAAAAAGGTGAAAGTAAAAAATGATTATTATCTCGCCATCGGGAGGTTGTTACATTACAAAAAATTTGACTTGGTCGTAGATGCTTTCGCGAAATTAAAATTGCCATTGAAAATTGTCGGATCCGGACCGGAAGCGGAAAAGTTAAAAGTTCAATGTAAAATGTTGAATGCTGGGAATATTGAGCTATTGCCATTTGTGGAGGACGAGAATGAATTGCGAAAATTATACAACGGGGCGAAGGCCGTGATCTTCCCGCAGGTGGAGGATTTCGGCTTAGTGGCGGCGGAGGCGCAGGCGTGCGGCGCGCCGGTAATCGCTTATGCCGAAGGGGGAGCATTAGAAATCGTGGAAAATAAAAAAACCGGAATTTTATTTGCCCAGCAAAGCGTGGAAAGTTTAGTGGCGGCGGTGGAGTTATTTGAAAAGAAACGTTTTAGCCGGAAAGCAATTGCCGATTCCGCTAAAAGATTTTCCAAAGAACGCTTTCAGGAGGAGTTTGTGAGTTTGATTTAGAGTCTCATTACCATTCACTGGTCTGTGTGGTGGGGCGAGCGCGGTTTGTTGACTTTTTCAGCTGTTTTTATATACTTCTTCCTATCATGCCCGACACAGAAAACAACGGAGCGTTGGCGACGGCCGAAGATTCGGCCCCGGTTCAGCAGTCTCCTCTTATAGACCCCGCGCTTTTAGATGAAATAATTAAGGCCGGTATTTTGTATGGACGCAAAAAGTCCAAGACTCATCCTCGGATGAAGCCGTATATTTTTGGTACCCGTAACGGAATAGAGCTGATCGAGCCGCCGAAAACTTTAGAAGCCCTGGAGAAGGCCGGTGAATTCTTGAAAGAGGCCGTAAAAAAAGACGGCACTATCCTGATGGTCGGCACCCAGCCGTCCGCTCAAGAGTTGATCGAAGAGCTGGCCAAAAAGTTTGCCTTTCCTTATGTGGTAAAGCGTTGGCTCGGCGGTACGCTGACCAATTTTGCCACCATCAACAAGCGTTTGCAGTATTATATGAATCTGAAAGCCGACCGCGCGACCGGCAAGCTGGAAAAATATACCAAGAAGGAACGTTTGGAATTTGATCGCTTGATCGCCAAGATGGACGGATTCTTTTTGGGCTTGGAAAGAATGCCTAAACTTCCGGGCGCTTTGCTGGTAGTTAATGCTAATGAGCACATTACCGCCATCCGCGAAGCCCGCCGAATGAAGATCCCGGTAGTGGCCATTTTGAGTACCGATACCGATCCGGAAATAGTGGAGTATCCGATCCCGGCCAATGATAATTCTAAAGCCAGCATTGCTTGGATATTGGCCAAACTGGAAGCAAAGGTAGCGGAGGGCATCAAAGAACGTCCGGTTAAAGCGGCGGTTGTGAAATAGGCATTAGAAACTAGGCACTGGTCACTGGTTTAAAATTTGTTTCGGCGATTTTAACTTTATAAACCTTATAAACTTACTAACTATATGAGCGCAGCAGATGTTCAAAAATTAAGAGAAATGACCGGCGCCGGCATCATGGATTGCAAAAAGGCAATTGATGACGCGGGTGGCGATGTTGATAAAGCCGTCTCCATTATCAACGAGCGCGGTTTGGCAAAAGCCGTCAAAAAAGCCGACCGGGCTACCGGAGCGGGTCTTCTGGAAAGCTATATCCACAACAACCGGGTGGGAGTTTTGTTGGACCTGCGTTGCGAAACTGATTTTGTGGTCCGCTCCGAACCTTTTCGTGAATTAGCGAAGAACTTGGTTATGCAGATCGCCGCCATGAATCCGGACACCGTAGAAAAGCTTTTGGCCCAGCCGTATGTCCGTGACGAGAAAATAACCGTTGAACAGTTAGTGAAGGGCGTGATCTCTAAAGTTGGGGAGAATGTTCAGGTGGGCAAGTTCTGCCGGTACGAACTGTAAGAGTGGTCGCCAATAATGCGAATAAGGGCAAATAATGCTAATATGAATTGGCAAATTCGCATTATTAAAAAAGATTCGCGTTATTAGCGATTACTATGCTTAACTTTGTTTTACAAATTCTAGTCTTCTCCAGCTTAGGATTGCTGGTTTATTTGGTAGCGAGAGTGGTCCCGAGATTGCCGGAAAGTCTGGAAGCGCCCCGCCGAGCGAATATTTTTGACCGGGTATTAGCTAAGATCCCGACCGCCAAGATAGATGAAAATTTGAACTCATATTTCGCCAAGTTTTTGCGTAAATTTCGGGTAGTGTTGATGAAGTTGGACAACTTCGTTAAAGACCGGCTCGGTAAAGTTTCCAAGAAATTGCCGCCTCCGGAAAACGGCGGTACTGGCGAAAACCAGGAGAAATCGGTATTATAGTGGCACGGGCAGGTGGCAGAGCGGTCAAATGCATCTGGCTGTAGACCAGACGCCTTTACGGCTACGGGGGTTCGAATCCCTCCCTGCCCACACTTAAAAAACAGCCGAATGGCTGTTTTTTAAGTGAGCCACCCACCGGATTTGGACTTTCATTCAACGCCACTTTGTATTATAATTAAGCCAAGCCAGAGTAGCTCAACTGGTAGAGCAATCGCTTTGTAAGCGAAAGGTTGGCGGGTTCGAGTCCCCCCTCTGGCTCCATGTCCAAATCTTTTTATAAATCGGCGGAATATCACGCGAAACAAAGTGCCATAACCAAATCGGCTTGGCGATCTGGAAAGTTTGATTTCTTACGCAAACAGGAAGTGAGGGCATGCTACCGTAAAAGTTGTAGAAAAAGTTTTTCTGTTAACCCCTCTGACCCCAAAATGTATTGTTCTAGACGTTGCGCCGCTCTCGTTAATAGTCCAAAGCGAACTCACTCTGAAGAAACTAAGAAGAAATTAAGCCTCCTTCTTACCGGCAGAAAATATCCAAATCGTCCAAAAGAACCACCGAGATTTTCAATATGTAGAAATCCTGCGTGTCAAAAAGAATTTATGTGGAAGTATTGGAGGCCCGCCACCAACCCCATTAAATACTGCAGTAGGATGTGTATGATTAAAGATATTGGTAGTCGTCCGACCTCTCCACGCGCGGCGCGGGCCAAGGCCGGAATCCGTTTTGATATTGATCCTAAAATCTATTTTTTTAGTCGGTGGGAGGCAAATTATGCGAGATTGTTAAATTTTCAAGGTATGCGATGGGTCCATCAGCCACAAACTTTCCGGCTTAAGAAACAAAACTATACACCAGATTTTTATTTACCGGAACAAGATAAATTTATTGAAATAAAAAACTTTCTTTCGGATTATTCTAAAAATCGCGACGAAGAATTCAGAAAATTATACCCTAATTTAAGACTGGACTTAATTTTGAAGAAGGATTATCTAAAGTTACAAGAAAAATTTGCACCAAAGATCAAAACTTGGGAATACAGCTAGTTTTGTTGGTGTAGTTTAGTCAGTCTTTCTTTTTTGGCGTAGAAGCGTTATTTTGTTAGCAGAACCTTAACTAGAGGAGCCGGTCATGAAGTATCTCCGTTTCCCGCTGTTGCGCGCCACATTTGCTTGCGTCGCGGTCTGCTTGTTGGTTGTTTCCTGCGCGTCTTGCAACCCGCGTCCGCCGACGGTATCGGTTTCCGAAAATGAAGAGCTGGACGTTGATTGGTTCATTCTTTGGACCAATCTACACAAGAATCTTGGTCCGGAAGCGCGGCTGACTAGTGAGATCGTGTATGAGTTGGATAAACATTACTACGCGTCGAGTAAGCTGGACTACTCTGATCTATTCAACGCCGCTCTGGAGGGAGTCGATGAAGAGTTGGAGAGTCGCGATGTTTCCTGGAATTACACCAAGATCAGGGATAGCGCGAACCGGTATGAGTGCCGTTACAGATATGCCGAGCAATTCTTGAAAGCCGAGAAGCTTGCTAAACAAAAGAAGATTCCCGCGTACGACCTGGCTTTCGCGTCCGCCGACAAAATGCTGGACTCGCTCGGCCGGTCACATACCTATTTTGTGTATCCGAAGTGGCACCCGAAGGGCGTGCCGATCACCGCGAGTACCCAAACTTTCGTCGGCATCGGCGTCGTGCTTAACAAGATCGGCGAAGACTTTGTTTACATTGCTGATGTCCTCAAGGACAGCCCCGCGGAGAAAGCCGGACTGAAGCCTTTCGATAAGATCAGTGCTGTCGATGGCCAGCCGGTCACCGGTGATCTGCGTAAGCTTTCTTCAATGATTCGCGGCAAGGAGGGGACCGAGGTAGTGCTGCAGGTTGTGCGTGAGATGGATATGATTATGAAGTTCACCATTACTCGCGGCGCCGTTCAGCATTCCTTCGCGGAGGCCAAGATTCTTGAAGAAGGAGATCGGAAATTTGCTTATCTGGAAGTGCGCGGTTTTGTTCGTAAGGAATATGATCCGAACGATGATTCCGGTAAGTATGATATCAAGACCGAATTGTTCCCTAGACGCATCAATGCTTTGGCGATTGATCCAGGCATTTTTAATGCCGAAAACGACGGCTTGATCATTGATTTGCGGGGAAATCCCGGTGGATCGATTGATGCCTTGATCTGGTTTTTTTCCTGTTTTTTGCCGGACCGAACCAAACTCTTCACTCTGGAAAACAAGAATGGAGAGAAGGTTTATTCCAGCAACGGAGAGCCGCGAACGTCCGTTCCTATTGTCATCTTGATTGATGAAGGGACTGGCTCGGCTGCCGAAATCTTCGCGGGCACGATGCAAGAAAGAGGCGCGGCGACGGTGGTCGGCGTTAAAAGCTCCGGAGGAGTTGAGGTGACCAGCGAGCGTCCATGCTTGCTTGATTCCTCTATCTATATCAGCGAAATGCAGCTTTACCTGCCCAGCGGCAAATGCTTGGAGGGTGTTGGAGTGATCCCTGACTTTGAAGTAAAGATGACTGAAGACGACGTCTGGTATTGCCGAGATGCTTGCGTAGAAAAAGCGAAGGAAATTCTGAAGAATAGAAGCAAGAAGTAAGAAGTATGAATTATGAGAAAAGATTGGCCCCGGCTTTACGCCGAGGCCTTTTTTATCTATACTTTTTTAGTATTTTGCCGATGTAGCTCAGCGGTAGAGCAACTCCATGGTAAGGAGTAGGTCGTCGGTTCAATCCCGACCATCGGCTCAAAAATCGCAAGCGATTTTTGCCCCGCTAACAGCGGTGGCTACTTCTACTTTTGCGAAGCAAAATTTGTCCCGCCAACCCTCGGCCGCGCTGTAAGCGGAGCCTCGCCTGCGGCGGGGCGGGGCGGCGGGGACTTCATTGATGTACATCGTCTATATTTTAAAAAGTTTAAAGACGGGTAGTCACTATACCGGATATACCGGGGATTTGAAGATGAGGTTGAAGTACCACAACTCCGGCAAAACGGCTTCTTTGCGTAAGCATATCCCCCTTGAAATAATTTATAAAGAAGAGTATAATTCTCTGGATGAAGCGCGGTTTCGCGAGAGGCAGATAAAAAGTTATAAATCTGGCGAAGCTTTTAAAAGATTACTAAATTTGTGACCCGCGCCTATGGCGGGGGATAAATTTTGTAGTTTCGTTTCACTCAAACAAAATTTATATGGCAACGTCAAAGTTTTCTCAAAATTTGATCAAGTTGAAATGCGGCGCCTGTAGCCGGATTAATTATTATACCCGCAAGAATAAGAAGCTCGTGGAGCGAAAGATCGAGCTGTCTAAATTCTGTAAATTTTGCCGGAAGCACACCGTTCACAAGGAAGCGAAGAGGTAGAAAAATAAAAACAGCCCTGCAATTCCGCAGAGCTGTTTTTATTTTGTTATACTGAATTCAGTTTTTTGAGGAGCGGGCCGATGGGACAAATTACCCGGCTTACCATGATTGCCAATTATGCGATAGACGATCCGAAACGCGCCAATCAAGAGCAATGGGAAATTCCCAAGACCGGCATTTGCTTAAATTTTGGTTTAATTGCTCGGCCGGATATTTCCTGGCCGGGAGATAAGCAGATGGCGGATCACGCGACGCAACAGATAAGGAAAGCGGCGGAGGTCGGTATTTTAGGCCCGAGCGACCTCATCTGCTTGGCCTCCAATGTTTGGGACTCCACTTTTGTGGTCTGCCTTGTGGAGATAGACGACCTTGCATTCGCGCAAGAGCTTTTTAATAAAGTGACCACTGATCCCGATCGGATTGTTGATGTTTATTTGTATCAAGATGGTAGATTGATCGATAAGTTGGATTAGAAGTCGCCGTCCCGCGCTTTACGCGTGGGATTTTTTAATTTCGTGTTATATTAATAGGAGTTTTTTCAAAGAGGCGGAACATGAGAGTAGTGCTGATTGCGCTGTTTTGTTTGTTCGGTTATTCCATTGCTAAAGCCGAAGATCCAAAAGAAGAAGCAAAAAAGCCGCAGATCTGCTGGGAGGGCGTTGAGCTGTACGACGATTCCGATTTCAAGAAAAAGATGCCCAAGGACTCCTGGCTGTACAAGAAGGCCCAGAAGGGGATGCCGAAGTACGAGAAGATGGTCAAGAAAGAAACCGAGAAAATTTTGGCCGAGAAGGAAATGGAGTTGGTGGAGTGTCCCAAGCACCGGACGGCAGGCAGTGGCCTCAAACAGGTGACCGAGGAAGATAAGCCTCTGCATATGAAGATCCTGCTTTCTTACGAAGGAATTTTCACGATCACCGTTTACGTGAAAGTTGAAGTTTATCGCGACGGGGAAAAGGTGATCACCTTCAGGCGGCAGAAATCCGCTACTATCATTGAAGGCAACAGCAAGGAAAAAAGAAAAGTTATTATCACGAAATTCGGCCGGGAGATCGCCGAAGAGCTGGCGCAGAAAGTGAAGGAATTGAAACCGGAAGAAAAATAGGACACAAAGCCGCGCCTAGCGCGGTTTTTCTTTGTTTGATTTTATCCGAAAAATAGGCATAATATAGCTTATTGGAGGGAGCGTCGTCCAACGGCAGGACTTCGGTCTCCAAAACCGACTATTACGGTTCGAATCCGTACGCTCCCGCAAAATTTTGACACCCCAAAGGGGTGTTTAAAATTTTTCCGGCGTACGGATTCGAGCATATTACTATTCCCAGCGGCGCCCCGAGTTCTTTTTATGGAGCGGCGCTACTGATCGAATACGGATATTTGTATGAATCGCAATTCATGGATACCGAGTTGCAGCCCCTTGTCTTACGCGAACTGGTTCATCAGACGTATCTTGGCCTGAAAGGATTTTTTGATGATAAGTTCTCTGAAAATTTCGCCGCCAATTCTTTGTTGCCGTATCATTGGACAAAATATTTACGGCGGGGATTTAGGAGTGACCTGGACGTGTACGCTCTGCAAACTGCTTTACTGGATGCCGGATTTTATCCGCCACTTGATGAGTCTAGGATATCCAAACGAAGCAAAAATGACTGTCCGTTGAACGGCACTTTTGGCGGCTGTACTGAACGGGCGCTGAAGGCGTTTCAGGATAAATACTCAATTAACCCGACCGGATTTGCCGGACCGGCCACTGTCAAAAAGCTGAATGAGCTTTACGGATATACTAATTACTAATAGAACCAACGAATTTACGAATGGGAGCTAGAAAGCGAATATATGAATGAAAACTAAAAAAACGGCCTAACGGGGCCGTTTTGGATTTTTGGGTAGAACTAACTGTCCGTAGATTTCCAGTTTTTTTTCGGTGAAAAGTTGGAATACGGCCTTGGCCATTTTTTCTTTTGAGGTTCGGAATTTCTTAGCCAGATCCGAAACGGTGAGCGGATCATGGGTGGGTGGCCTCTGGCGAATCAGGTGGATTATTTTTTGGCGGAGTGTGTGCCGGCGCAAGATATTCCTCCCGCGAAACGCTAGTTTTAAAAATAACTTGAAGGAACTTCCAAAAGCAAATTTTCTATTGATATTCTCTTGGTGATATCGTATATTCTATTCAGTTCTCTCGCACCTTGAAAAGGAAAAGGAGGAAGTGATGGCGCCCAAACCCCGTGCTCCGGAACTGACGGCGATCGAGCAGAGGATGGTGGACATTTTGTCCGCCGGTCGCTGCCACATCAAAGAACTTTCGGCGGAATTGGATCGTTCGGCGAACGGAATTGTTGAGCTGGCGCAGAAATTGAAAGATAAGGGCGTTCACATCGTGAAGCATGAGAGTGAATTCGCTTTGAGCAATGAGGTATTCACGTTGCCAGCCGAAGATGTGGTCATCAAAGACAACAAGATCAAGATCGCTTTCGTCGCTAACACAATGCTTGGGAGCGTCTCGGAACAGCCGACTAATTTGTGCAAGGCGTTCCAGATTGCCGAGGAAGATGGCGTGGATGTCATGATCCATCTTGGCGTTACGGCCGGAAGGCCGACGAATATCAAGAAAGATGAATTCCATAAGCTGACGGCGGATGAGCAGATCGAGTACATCGTGAAGAATTACCCTCGTTCTAAGAAGTTCAAGACGCGTATGATCTCCGGTTTTCACGATATGCAGTGGCGAAAGGGCAAGGACAGCCGCAATATCGTTGCTGAGATTTGCAGGGGACGGGAAGACCTCGATTATCGCGGTGATTGGCAGTCTGATTTTCAGCTGCGGCGCGGCCCCGAAAAGGGCGCGCGTTGGCCGAACTTAAGGGCCGCTTTTCATGGTGGTGACGATGCTCCGTATTCCAAATCCCACGCTCCTCAGGGGTTTGGCGAAAACCAGATTCAGGACGTGCGGGATATCTACTCAGAAGACCGGTCGGACATCATTGTGGTTGCGGGGCAGGATATTGCTTGCGATCTCGCCGGTCAGACGATTCCGGAGCTCTTCGTGTTGCCGGGTCTTCGGCTGGTGCCGAGCTCGATGATGCGCAAGAAGCGTCGTTCGGTGGTCCCGACCATTGGATTGGTGATCTTGACCGTTAAATTCGAAAAGGATGGCACGTTCACCGTCGAGAAGGCGGTCTATCCGCTTCCGGCGATCAAGTATGATTACCGGGAGAAGCCGTCTGATCACAAGGCTTCGGTGAGCGATCTTACCGTCGCGGAAAAGACTATCCTGAAATTGCTTGAGAAATCTCCGAAGACGTTGGGTGAGCTTACTCAGGCATTGGATCGCAGCGATGCGTCGGTGAAAACCCTGATCGCGAAATTGCAGAAGGCCGGATTCAGTATCTCTGAGCCCGATGATCCGGAAAATCCTTCCAAAAACTACCGACTGAAGATGCATTCGCGCCTTCGCTTCCACGCTCCGAAAATTGATTTCAAGGAGCACTTTCACACCACGATTACGCGCGGCGGCGTCTCCGATACGCACATCGGACACAATTCCGAACTTTTGGAAATTGAGCACGAAGCATACGACGTCTTTCAGGCCCACGGCATTAAGATCGTGAACCATGTCGGTGACATTACTAACGGTTCGCCTAAGCATGAAGAACACAACAAAGGAGAAGTGCGCGAATTCCGCGCTACTCCGCTGACTAATGACGTTATTGCTTTGTACCCTTACCGTAAGGGCATCGAGACGCATATGATCAGCGGCGACCACGATCGTTGGTTCTTGGATAGCGTCGGATATGACCTCTTGGATCCCATCACTCGTGTCCGTTCGGACATCAAGTATCTGGGCATTCAGCAGGGTGAATCGATCGATGGCCGGTTCATCACCTGGCTTAAGCATTTCAACTGGGGTACTGGTTACGCCAGATCCTATAAGCCGCAGCAGGTCGCGGAGGGTTTGCTGAAGGAGATCGAGAAGGAATCGGCCAGATATCGCGGTAAGATCTTCTCCGTTCTTTCCGGTGGCGGACACGTTTACTGCGCCATGCTTTACAAAGGTATCGTGTTCATCTTGATGCCTTGTTTGCAGGGCAAGACCGGATTTATCACCGGCCTCGGTAAGCTCTCGGATGTCGGCTTCATCATTTATTCACTGACGCACAACTCTGAAGGAGTTCTGACGCGGTTCACGATCGAGTACTTTGATCGCGGCGCGAAGGCCCAGGAGTTGATTCGTCAAAAAGTTGAGGACAGAAAAAGGGACATGGAGGTCAAATTGGCTAAGTTACAGAAATAGAAATAAGCCCCGCATTTGCGGGGTTTTTTGTTTTCTGCCGGGTTGCTCTAGCCATTTTTTTACGTTAATCTGTTTGCAGAACATCGAAAACGTTCCCAGCGAGGAGGCCAAGATGGACAGCTACGAAAGCCTGGAACGGCTCGACGAAGACAAGGTTAGCCGGGAAGCCAAAGAAATGATGGATTTTTTGGCATCTAGGATCATCGGACAAAATCACGCGATCCGACAGATCGCCGATGCTTATGAAATTTTCCGGTCTGATTTCCGAGAGCCGAATCACCCGATTGCTACGCTGATGTTTTTGGGCCCTTCCGGATCCGGAAAAACTCACGCCGTTGAGGCGTTGGCTGAATTTCTGTTCGGCGATCAGAACGCGATGGTGAAGGTTAATTGCGCCGAGCTGAAACATTCCCATGAGATCGCCCGGCTGATCGGGGCGCCCCCCGGATACATCGGTTTTACTGATGCCGAGGACAAAACCAGTTCGCATCCCATTTTGAGCAATTGGAATATTTATAAGCATCACATGGAATTCTTCCATCAGAAATATAAAGCGGAAGAAGAAGAAATGGACGTTCTGGAGGCGGAAAGATACAAGATTGGGCAGCAGCGCGCCGCCTTACTTAAGAGAGCCCATGAAGTGCGGAATCTTATTAAGGATCTTCCCGAAAAGCAAAAGAATCTTCAAAATGAAGTGGATGCCTTGGCCGGCGACCCCAACTTGTTCGCTGACCGCAAAAAAGTTCATCGGTTGCAGGGGAAGCTCAAAGAATTGAGAAAGTTGGATGATAGCGGTGATGTGTACGGAAAGGAATTTAGGAATGTTCTCACTGTCTTGAATGAAATGGCCGGCAAGATCAAGGAGATTAACGAGAAGATCGAAAAATTGCGGGCAGTATTCGGTTCTGGCATTCTGGATTGGGACGGCGAGGGTGAAGTGCCGAAAAATTTGACCGGCATCGTGCTGTTTGATGAGTTGGAGAAAGCCGACGAAGCCCTCCACCACCTTCTTTACGAGATTTTGGACAAAGGCCAGTTGGTTACCAGCAACGGCAGTGAAGTGAACCTGAAGAACTGCTTTATCTTTATGACCGGCAACGTCGCGAGCGAACAGATCGCCCAGATGCTTAACGATAATCGCTTGGGATTTAAAAAGAGCCGCTCCGTTTTTATCAACAAAGAAGAGATCGGCAATAAGATATATGAAGCAGCGATGGAGGCCGCCGGAGAAGTGTTCCCGGCGCCGATGCTGGGACGCATGGACAGTATTGAGGTGTTCCGCCCGTTCAATCGTTCAGAGATGGAGCAGATCTTTGATATCCAGCTCCGGTTGCTTGACGGCGATTTGGTAAAAAAGAGCATCAACGTAAAAGTCGAGATCAGCCCGGAAACCAAAAACTATCTGGTTTCCCGTTCTATGAAACACATGGAGTGGGGCGCCAGATTGCTTAATCAGAGAGTCCGGAAGTATATCCGGCTGAAAATGATCAGATTGATGATCACTAAGCAGTTGGATCCCGGCGACACGCTCGTTGTGTGGATGGAAGGGGATAAGATGGTTTTTTCGAAGAAGGCAACCAAAACCGCTCCCGACGTTTAGTCGGAGCGGTTTTTTTGTTTTGTGCCCCCGGTAGGAATCGAACCCACATCTGACGGGTAGAAACCGTACGCTCTGACCATTGAGCTACGGGGGCAATCGGGGAGCCGGGAATTGAACCCGGTCTACGTGTTCCCAAAACACGCGTACTGCCGGTATACTACTCCCCGAACGAAGGAGAATCGTACAAATTCATTTGTATGATTTCTCCGAGTGGTGGGGAGCAAGCTTTGCTTACTCCCCGAAATTATTATTCAGTTTCGGCTTTCCCGAAAATCTGATCCAGCTCCACCATCAAGGCGAGGAACTTTTTGTTCAACTCGTTAATGGCCTGAGCTTCATCATTTATTTTATTGATCAGATCGTTAACTTGTCCATCCAGATAAGCCACCCAAGGTTTTTCAAATTTCACCTTCAAGGTCTCAAATAGCTGTGAAAGATAGCTATTATAGTAGATTAGCCTGCTAACTAAAGCTACTTCGGCTGCTACGGCCTCGGTAGCTATTTCTCTACCCCGGGCGGGTCTGATTCTCGGCGCCTGCTCCGCCATCGCGGTAAGTTGTTCGGATAAGCGAATAGCCTCAACTTGATTTTCCCTGTTTTGAATGATCGCGTTAGAGATAGCGATCAAAGCTTCCGGATGATCATTGGCGCGGTCGTAACGCGCCACTTCATTTAAAAGAGCCAAGTTGTCTCGGGAAAGTTCAATGATCCGGCCTGCCACTTGTGATCCCTTTTGGCGAGCATCAGTAAATTCACCGGGCAAAAATTTCGCCGGGAAAACTACATAACGCAAAAGCAAAACCACCGCCGCGGCGGCTGCGGCCGTCACAATGTGTTGTAATTTGATCTTTCCCATGCCTACCTCACTTAGGCCAAATTAAGCTCCTGCGAGAGTAATTTAGCTAATCTAATCTTACACATTTCTTTACTTTAATCAATGTAATCGTTATTATGATGACTACGAGTTAATTGGTGGCGCGGGTATCGTATAATGGCATTACCTTAGCTTTCCAAGCTAATGACAGGGGTTCGATTCCCCTTACCCGCTCAAGTATTTGACTTTTTAAGTCGAGTATAGTATAGTCTTAAGAACTTGAGCCGAAAGGCTTTTTTATTATGAACCTACGCAACATAGCAATTATCGCCCATGTCGACCACGGGAAAACCACTTTAGTGGACGCGCTTTTGAAGCAATCGGAAAACTTCAAGATCAAGAGCGACGGAAATAAAGATCTGATCATGGATTCCAACGATCTGGAAAGGGAGCGTGGAATTACTATTTTCGCGAAGAACGTAGCCGTTAAATATAAGGATTATAAAATTAACATTGTTGATACTCCCGGCCATGCTGATTTCGGCGGTGAAGTAGAGCGTATTATGCGCATGGTGGACGGGGTTCTTTTGGTCGTGGATGCCAAAGAAGGACCGATGCCTCAAACGAAGTTCGTATTACGCAAAGCTATTCAAGCCGGCCACAAAGCAATCGTAGTTATAAATAAAATTGATAAGCCGGGCGCTCGCCCCGAGTGGACTTTGAACGCCACTTTTGACCTTTTTGTTGAATTGGGGGCAAGTGATGAGCAGGCCAATTTCCCCGTGATCTACGCTTCCGGAGTTCAGGGTAAGGCCGGGCTGGAGCCGAATCTGGAATCTATGAAAGACATCGAGCCGGTGTTTGATTTTGTCGTAAAATATATTCCCGCTCCGCAAGTGAATGAAGGCAAGCCGTTACAAATGCTGACGGTGAATCTTTTCTATGATAATTACAAAGGCAAGATCGCTATTGGCCGGGTTTATTCCGGAATTCTGAAAAAGGGTACTCCGGTTGTGCACATCAATCGGGCGGGCATCGCGAAGAAGGCTCAACTTAATTCCGTGATGATCTTTGATGGTCTGAATCGAGTTGAAGTTGAATCGGCGGGTGCGGGCGACATCGTGGCCATCTCGGGAATTGACGATATTTCTATCGGTGAAACTATCGCGGACGCGGAACATCCGGAGGCTTTGCCGATCATTGAGATAGATGAGCCGACCATCAAGATGACCTTTGCCGTGAACACTTCTCCTTTCGCCGGCCGGGAGGGGCAATACACCACCTCTCGTAATTTGAATGAGCGGCTACAAAAAGAAATTGAGACGGACGTTGCTTTGAAGGTTGACTCCACGGGTTCTCCGGATCGGTGGACGGTTTCCGGGCGTGGAGAGCTACACCTTTCTATTTTTATTGAAAAAATGCGCCGCGAGGGCTTCGAGCTGGAAGTTTCCAAGCCGCAGGTTATCTTCAAGGAAGTTGACGGGAAAAAGCAGGAACCGATGGAGTTGGTTTCGGTGGAAGTTCCGGAGAGTTTTTCCGGTGTGGTAATTGAAATGTTCGGCAAGCGTTTGGGTGAGATGAAGGACATGAAAGTTGATCGCGGCCAGGTTTTTATGGATTTCGCGATCCCGACCCGTGGATTGATCGGTATCCGCAATCCTTTTCTTACTTCCACTAAAGGGCAGGGGATAATGAATAGCATTTTCTTGGGTTACGAGCCGGTCAAAGGGGATTTGGACGATGGCCAGCATGGTTCATTGATCTCTACCGAAACCGGACTTTCCAATAGTTATGGTCTGCTGAATTCGCAGAGCCGCGGGCATCTTTTCATTGGTCCGGCCGTGGATGTATATGAAGGTATGGTGGTCGGAGAAAATGCTAAGGCGGGCGATATTTTGGTAAACATCTGCAAAACCAAGGAGCTAACCAATTTCCGCACTAAGAACTTCGGAGTTCAGGAGGGCTTGGAGGTTCCGCACACGATGGGCCTTGAAGACGCGCTGGATTATATCGGCGATGATGAATTAGTGGAGGTCACTCCGAAGAATGTCCGGATCCGCAAATTATTTTTGAAGGAATCTGATCGCCGCCGCGCTGAAAATTCTAAGAAATCATAGTCGTAACATTCTGACATTCTCAAGAATGTCAGAATGTTGTGAAATAAAAATCCCGCTTAAGCGCGGGGCTTTTGGTTTTCACGCATTTTCTTTTTTTCTTCCGCCTTGCGCTTGCGTTCATCGCGGCGCCATTGGGCTTCGGCGAAGCGGCGTCTTTCCTCATCAGTTTCGGGAATGCCCGGGGGGGGCGAGGTGGGGCGGTGGTTGTCGTGGCCAGCCACAAAGGGGAGCTAGGCCGGGACAATATGGCGCTTGGCCCTAGTCTTGGGATTTTCCGCGAGTACCTTTACCCCGATTTCCATGGACGTGTTCCAAACGCGGTTCACGGAGGCCATTAGGATAAGGTTTTCATGCAGGTAGGCGGGATCGATGAACTCTTGTTCGTCGACCAATTTCGTGACGCAATCCAGTCCACTGTGACGCATGGCGACCACCGCGGCCACCTTGTCGACCTGGGCCATCACGCATCCGCCGAAGATTGTCCCGCGCATGTTCAAGTCGTGCGGAAAGATTGGATAGCTCTGATCGTGGATCGCCGATTCTTTAACTGTTTTTGGCGCCGGGTTGCTCACGATATGATCCTTTAATGTTCCGGCTGAAGTTTAGCAGTTTTTCTACCAAAAAACCAGACAAACAGTCTGGTTTTTTGATCTTTGATGGTCATTATACCAAAAAGTTCGGACTCATTTCCAGCAGAACCCTGAATGAGGCACGCGCGG